>JABXHZ010000214.1 GCA_013373335.1 Cyclobacteriaceae bacterium
GCCTAGTCCACTTCCGGAATTGGTGGAATATATGAAGGAGAAAGATTACCGATTTACCAGTGTCGGTGCAGAGGGAAGATATGGTAAGGTTAATTTGCTTTTTACCGTGATGAAAAGAGAATCCCTTCAGTCTTTTATCGACAAGGTAAAATCCATTGATGAAAAAGCTTTTTACACGATCGAAAGCGTGAAGCGGATATCTGAAGATGACCTCAATGTGATGGAGGATAAACCTCGCTTCCGGGCATGGCTGGGGCGAAAAGCCCGAATCTGATGGGAAATTCATGGTTTCAGTTTCAGCAATTCCGCATTGAGCAAGATCGCTGTGGAATGAAAATTTCAACCGATGCGGTTCTTCTTGGGGCACTGGCGAAGCATCCGAGCCCAGGAGCTATTTTGGATATTGGAACAGGTACCGGTGTGATTGCTCTGATGCTTGCTCAGCGTTTTGAGAACTCCCAAGTTTCAGCTGTGGAGTTGGACCCTGATGCAGCTGGTCAGGCTTTGGAAAACTTTCAGAATAGCCCATTCTCTAGCAGATTGAGCCTTTGGGAGGGTAAATTTCAAGAATTTCATTCGGATGGACTTTTTGATCTGATTGTGAGTAATCCGCCCTATTTCACAGATCACTTGCGTCCTAAAGATCAGCAGCGTAAACTAGCTTTGCATACGGATGATTTAACTTTTCAAGAGTTAGTTGAAGGAGTTGATCAACTTTTGGCTGTGGAAGGGCAGTTTTGGGTGATTTTACCCCTTTCCGAAATGGAAAAGTTAATCTGGTTTTTTGATCCATTTGGCATATTCCCCTTTGCCTCAATTCAGATTCAAGATCGGCCTGGGAAAAATCCTCATCGCGTAATATGTGGTTTCCAACGGAGGAAAGACTCCGTCAAAGAAGAATTTATTAGTCTAAAAGATGAAAAAGGAGGTTTTTCACCTACTTATCGAAAGCTTATTTCTGGATTTTTATTGGGATACTGAGAAAATCTTTTTCGATTTTCGTCAAAAAGGATAGAAGATTTGGATATACTCGTTGCAATAGGAAGTGATTTCTATAATTTTGAGTTCTTAAAAAACTACCACACATGTTGAAAGTTAGGTCTTTGAGCATTCTTTTTTTGCTCTTTTGGATAGTTTCCTGTAACGAAGAGGACTTAGGAGTGACATTTGTGACCACCGAAGAAGTGTTGTTTGTCAGTGGGGATCAGGTTCGACTTTTGGGCAGGGTTATTAGTGATCAAGACATACAGGTTCAGGATCATGGATTTTACTTGGCAGAGGATGAATCATTTACAAATTCTCAAATTATTTCTTTGGGGGAGAAAAGTGGTCCCGGAAGGTTTATCGGTGAGATTTCCGGACTGAAAATTGGCACTACTTATTTTGCTAAATCCTTTTTTAGCCTCGGAGGGGAAGTTGAATTTGGTAATGTGATTGAGCTATCAACACTTGAACCTGCAATAAAAGGATTTACGCCTAGTTTTGGTGGGGTCGGTGAAGAGGTTTTTATCGAGGGGAGAAATTTTGGAGAAGGGACTCGGGTATTTTTCGGTGATCAGGAAGCTGAAATATTTGAAAACATTCTGCAAAGTAGGTTACGTGTGAAAATACCAAGCCCAAAAGGTGAAGCACAAGTCCCTATTCGAGTAATAGTTCAAGATAAAGAAGTCAGCTCGCCAACTTTTTTTGAATATCAAATAGGTACGTTTGAAAAAGTAACTGCTTATCCCGAAGGCATTCGGATTTATGACAATGTGTTTTTTCAAAATGGAGCTGATAGATTTTTTGTCGGCTTAGGTTCAGAAAGAAGACTTTCTTTTATTCCAGGGTTTCAGCGGTACGATGTATCATCTTCTTCTTGGGTTTTTGTTCCTTTCCCTGGATCAAGTCGATCCTATGCGTTCTTTACTGACAATTATGTAGGAGGGGGACTTTCACAATTAGGGTCTAACCCCTTAGTTTTTGATCTTACTTTTTGGAAACTGGAGGGAGAGCAGTTTATTCAAATGCCTGACCTACCCTTTTCTACCCGGGATGCGTTGGCCTTCGAATTAGCTGGAGATTTATTCGTAATTGGAAAAAATGCTGGATTGGTGCCTTTTTTTGGGAGATTCAAATCAGCAACAAAAAATTGGGAAATTTTGGCTAATGGTCCAGAAGAATTCTCTCGAGATGATGTTTCATTTACCTATCAAGGCAAGGCGTACTTTGTGAGCTCAACAGACGGAACTGTCTGGTCTTTTGATCCCGTAGACTCGGAGTGGCAATTGGTCGCAACTTATCCGGGTTCTTTAGGAAATGGGAGAGGAATGGGCCGTGTGATTGGGGAAAAGGCATATATCGGCTTATTTGAACGAACCAATGAAATTTGGGAGCTTGATTTGACAACATTTTCTTGGACTCGAAAAAATCCAATGCCTGGCTTACCTCAGAGTATTTTAGTAGCACATTTTGTGAGTGGATCGTCTCTTTATATCATGCGTGTCCCGGATATTACTCTAGCCGGGCAGTTTCCAATGGATTTATATCGCTTTGAC
>JABXHZ010000237.1 GCA_013373335.1 Cyclobacteriaceae bacterium
ACTTTTTCTTGAAGATTACTTAGATCGCTTCATTAATTCAGCATCAAAAACCTATTTGCCACTTCCCTATTCCAGAGAACAACTCCGCGCTATCATCAGGGAATTGATAGAAAAAAATGATCTAAAACAAGGTGGAATTAGGATGGTTTTAAGCGGTGGAGTTTCTGAAAACCATTTCTCTCCAGCCAAAGGTAAACTGTTCATCTTCGCAGAAGATCTAATCTTCCCAGCTCAAGAAAAATACGAAAAGGGAATTAAACTGCTTTCCTTGGAGCATGTCCGTCCTATAGCCAGCATTAAAACAACAAATTATGCTTTGGCGGTGTGGCATTCTCATATTTGGAAAGAACAAGGAGCTGAAGATGTACTATATCATCAAAATAAATATGTAAGTGAAAGCTCTCGAAGTAATTTTTTCATTGTGAAAAACGGGGAAATCATCACTCCATCCGAAAATATTCTTCTGGGAATAACCCGAAAAAACATCATCAATTTAGCAACTGTTCCAGTACACATCAGGCCGATGACCTTGATTGAAGCATTGGAGGCTGATGAGGCGTTTATCACCTCCACAACCAAAATTTTACTTCCTGTCACTCAAATTGATGAGCAAAAAATAGGAAACGGTCAACCAGGCCCCATTTCCATGGACTTGCTTGACCGTTTTAAAAAGCTAGAAGGCTCTTTATCCTAATTCTATTGAATCAGCTCAGCATCCTGTAAGATATACATGAGCTTTTCAGGATCTTTGGCATTTAGAGTTAATTTTCCCTTTACCCGAACTCGCTTGGAGGTATACTTAATGGGATTTTTGAGCATTACTTCCATCACAGTCTCAGGACCACCTGAACCGCAAAAGAAACATTCGGCAAGCGGAAGGCTAGATAAAATGATGTGCTCCGGCTTAAACATCCCTTCGAATGGAATGATATAGCCGTCAGCTTCTACAACCGTTCCTTCTAATTTTTTGATTTTGTCGGAAAAAACAGGTACGTATAGCTCTCCAAATTCATCTTCGCTGATTTTATAACTCACTTCAGCCAAACTCCTCCAAACATTGGTGTCTTGAGCATTAGCAGCGATAAATGTTCCTAAGACCAAGGCTGTTACACCTATAAGAAATGTGTATGTTTTATTCATTTTCAATTAATTATTTTCTCGTTAGTTGGTCCGCAATGCTGGTCCGATACGCAGACCAAGCAGGTATCAAAGAAGCCAAGAGACCAACAAATAACGCATAAATAACTATCCAAAGTTCAGCAGGCAAGAAAATCCAGGCCTCCAAACCTGCTCCAACTCCAGTTTCATTTTGCGAAGCCAAAACAGACAAGAATCCATGCCCCAACACAATTCCTAAAACCGATCCCAAGAAAGTCAAGCTGATTCCTTCCAAAAGAATCAATAGCAGTAAATCAAAACGACTCGCTCCGATAGCCCTCAAAACCGCCAAGTTATACCGACGCTCTTTGAGTGAGTTATACAAAGCGATAAATATTCCCAATCCTGAAATGGCAATTAGCACATAGGCTAAACCCTCTAATATTTTCACTCCAATTCCGAGCAATTCAAAAAGGCGGGATATTTCAAACGATGGAGATGCTGCTTGCATGGATGTATTCGAATTGATCATTCGGGGAAGTTGAACGGCTGCCATTGGACTTCGGTATTGAATCAATAAAGAGGTTACCTCCCTATCTTCATCAGTCTGAGGAAATCCTGTTTTTGTGACTTCATGATGAAACCGTTCGTGGTGATCCTCGCTTTGTTCCTCTGATTCTTCATCTTCTTCATCATGTGTATACCACACGGACTCGATAGAAGTAAGGACTAATCGGTCCAATACGTTTCCTTTTGGCTCTAAGATTCCAACAACCTTAAATGCATGTTCCTCGTGGTCATGGCTCCCTTCACTAATCCCATGGCTACTCGAAAAGGTATCCCCCAATTTCATCCCGGATTTTTCTGCTACAGTTGCACCAAGAACTACTTCAAAAGGTTCATTCCAAGCATTTCCTGATGAAAAGTCAGCTTGGTATAATTCCAAATAATCATGGTTGGTACCCACGATACGATATCCTTGATAATTATCCCCTAAGGCCAAGGGAATAGTCTGTTTGACTAACCTATTTCTTGACAATCGAATTGCCTCATCCATGGGAATATTTCCGGTAGGAAAATCTACATGATAAACGCTGGAGAGAATCAATTGAAGCGGACTTCCTTTTGCACCCACAACCAAGTCTATTCCTGCAGCGTCTTGGGTCATCTTTTTTTCAAACTGATGCTGAACCAATAGCAAAACAGTAATAATTGCCAAACCCAATGCAAGAAGCAGTACATTCAGCCCGGTAGTCAGCGGCTTATGGGTCAGATATTTCCAACTTAGCTTCAATAAATTCATGGGGCCTGTACTTCGATAAAGTTTGAGATCTGATCTTTCACTCGCTGATCATGGGTTACAATAATCAGCGCGGCTTCAATCTTTGCCGCTTGATTTTGAAGAAGTGAGATCACCTTTAGGGCATTTTCATCATCTAGGCTAGAAGTAGGCTCATCAGCTAAAATCAATCGTGGCTTATTAACCAGGGCTCTTGCAATAGAGACCCGCTGCGCTTCTCCTTCACTTAATTTGGAAATGGAAGAATGGGCTTTTTGAGATAGGTTGAGTTCGTCAAGAAGTTGATCCAAATCCAAACCTTCCTTCTTGGAAAAATGCCGGGCCATTTGAAGATTTTCTTTAACAGTTAAAGGAGCGAGCAAATGTGGTTTTTGGAATACAATTCCGATATTTTCTCCCCGAAATCGGTCCGCTTGAACTCCTTTTAGAGAATTAACAAGTACCCCATCCAAGACAACTTCCCCTGAATCCGGGATCAAAAGACCCGCAAGAAGATTTAAGAAGGTGGTTTTACCACTTCCAGATCTTCCCAAAATCAGTAGGGATTCTCCGGCCTCTAAAGAAATGTTTTGAAAATGGTAACGAGCCTGCCCCGGGTAGGCAAATTGAAGATCCTTTGTAAAGAATAGCATAGATTTATTTTACAGGAATGGTGACTTCGAAAGTCGTCCCTTTTCCAACTTCACTTGTAAAAGTGATATCTCCATCCATTACTTCCAAACACTTTTTGACGATGGAAAGTCCAAGACCTGATCCTTCTACAATTCCAACATTCTTTGCTCGAAAAAAACGGTCAAATAGTTGACTTTGTTCGGATTTTGGAATTCCTATCCCAAAATCCTCCACTTTTCCTTTCAAAAAACCATCCTCAAAATCCAAAGAAAAAATAACGGATCCGTCATCTTTTGAATACTTAATAGCATTCGAAAGTAGATTTTCAAACACTTGATATAAAAGCTCGGAATCCGAAGTAATGGTCTTGGGCAGCTTACCCAAATTGGTGGTAATTTTCACACCGTTTTCGACACCTGCTTTCACCGTATCTAATAATTCCTTAACAAAGGCCCCCAAAAACATTTTTTTGGGCTTAAATTCCATTTGGTTGGCATCAGCTTTCCCGAAAAACAGCACGCTAGTTAGCAGATTATTCAAAGCCCGAACTGAATTTTCAATTTTGAAGGCATGCTTCGTGATTTTTTGTCTGAAAGGATGGTCTTTTTCAGCATACATTTGCAGCAACTGTGCCGAACTCAAAATTGAGGTTAACGGGGTCTTAAACCCATGCGAAACATTTAATACAATCCGTGATTTCAATTCATTGATTTCCCTTTCCTTTTCTAAGGCCTTGGTCAGTTCTTTATTGGCTTCGTAAAGTTCGGCTGTCCTGATCCGGACTTTTTCTTCTAATTCATTATTTAATTTTTGAAGCTCTTTTTCCTTTCTATCCTTAAAAATCGCCAACTCAATTACCATGTTGAGTTCTCGGATATTGAAAGGCTTGATCACATAAGCGCTTGGATTGGTCCCGACTACTTTATTGAGGGTTTCCGCATCCGAACTGGCACTGAGGTAAACAACGGGTATATCGTATTTCTCATTGATGATCTCAGTGGTTTTGATCCCATCAAGATCACCTGCCAAATTGATATCCATCATCACGATATCTGCCTGCTGTTCCTCCAAAATCTCCAGAGCCTTTTCCCCGGTATCAGCAATTCCAATTATTTCATGGTTATTTTTTTCTAATGCTCGCTGAAGCAGCAAGGCAGAAACAGAGTCATCTTCTACGATGAGGATTTTGAGGCTAAACATGTATAGGTTATGTCAAAATGAATCTAAATGGGAAAATACAAAAATTATGAATCTGTCAATGGAATTTCAACCCGAGCTACGGTTCCCTCTCCTTTTTTACTTGATAATTGAATAGTACCACCAAGTATTTTTACCAAGTTTTCCGTGATGGTCATGCCTAGGCCCGTACCCTCATATTGGCGCTGATGCCCTGTACTTTCCTGCTCAAAAGGCTGAAAAACCTTAGGCAAAAATTCTTCAGAAATCCCAACTCCCCGATCCGAAACTTCCAAAATCAAATTTCCGCCTTCTTCCGAAACTGTTACGGTAATTTCACCTTGATGAGAATATTTGATAGCATTTCCAATCAAGTTGTTGAGAATCATTTCCGTAAATCGCTGATCAATGTTGCCTTTAAGGTTATCCGTCAAAAATCTTCTATTGATTTTCAGGCCTTTTTTGGATGCAAGTGAATCTAGGGGTCGAATCACTCTTTCAACGAATGGATTGATTTCTGTTTGCGTACGGATGACATCCATTTTCTTCGCCTCAATTTTGGCCATATCCAAAATAGAGGTAATGGTAGACAATAAACGCTCACCACTCTGAAGAATAATATCCAGTTCAGAAAGTAATTTCGGATCATTCTGTCGGGTCATCATCACATGTTCGGTACCCCCTAAAATTACATTTAGTGGAGTTCTAATTTCGTGGCTCACATTGGATAAAAGGCTAGTTTTAAACCGGTTGGCATCCTCCGCTTTTTCCTTGGCTTCCCGTAGATTCTTTTCAATTTCTTTTTCCGCAGTCACGTCTCTAAAAACAGTCAAAAGTAACTTGCCACTTTCCAGCTTGGATGGAATTTGTTTAGTGTAAATTTCAATCTCCATTTTACCCAAGGGCCAAAAAACTTCTTTTTCAAAAGTCAACCCTGATTCGGGTAAATTATGAAGAAGATCACGGTAGTTGGTAATAAAAGAAGAATCACTTAATACAGTTGAAAGATTTTCTCCTTCTAGATTTGTGCCCTGCCTCAGGACCCAATTTGAAAAAACAGGGTTAGCGGCTACGATTTTTTCACCATCTATAGTCAGTAAAAGAGCATCCTTCGAGCTGTCCCAAACATTTTTGAATTGTTCCTCAGCCCTACTCTTTTCTTGATCTTTTCGATCGACTACTGTTCTTAAAATTCCCAGTTTACGAAGCTGTACATAAAAGGATTGTATCAAAAAGCCCAAACCAATAAGGAACATCGCCACCAAAGCAATAAACCAAAATCGCAAATAAAATGGCTGAAGAACTTCAAATGAAGCTGATTGAAGGGTAGGTGAAAAACGCTCCTCTTCAAAGGAAGCTTTAATTTCAAATTGATACTTTCCAGATGGAATATTTGGGTAAAAAATACGATTTGTCTTAGGATCCTTCAGTACCTGCCAATCTTCTTCCAAGCCTATCAATCGATAATGAACCCACAATTCTTTTTCTCGATTGAAAGCAATCGCAGAAAAATCAACTTCAAGAGTATTATTCGTGTAAGATGTTTGGACTTGGTTTTCTCCTAGTGTTTCTTTCCCTCCAAGCTTCATGGAGTTTAGATTGAGACGTGGTTTTCCTTTCGAAATGAATTTCTCATCTTGAAAAAAGATGGTCAACCCCTCCACGGTTCCAATCAAAATCCTGTTATTATTTCCTTCAATAAGAGCTCCTCGGTTGGTTTCATTATTCGGTAATCCGGATTTATCATTGAAATGAAGCAAAGAGTCTACTGTGTATTTAAAGACTCCATCATCAGTCCCAAACCAAGTTGCGCCTTGACTATCTTCCAAAATGGAAAAAACGGGATTGTTTATTGGTTTTCCAAGCGGAAAAAAAGGCTCAACCTGCCCTTCGTCTGAAAGTCTTTTAACACCGCTTTCCGTACCCAACAATAATCCATGATCAGTCTCCTGAAAATCATATCCTTCTGCAATTAATATCCCAGGTAACTGGATCAAAGGTTTAGGATTTTCTAAACGACTGGCCCGCATGACTATCAATTTTCCATCTGAAAGTTTTCCAGCTTTTCGTAAATGGTAAAAATTCCCCTCGAATACTTCTTCTAATTTCTCCCGAATTCCATTTAGGTAAATGGACTTGCCCCTATCATGAATCGAGGCAAAATAGAGATCTCTGGAGCTTGTAATAATCAAACTATCCCCAGCTACTTGAACTGATGCAATATTTTCTTCATTAGGAGGAGGAAAAATTTCAATTCGCTCGGTTCTTAAATCCAATCGACCTATCCCGTTAAATGAAGCAGAAAACCACACCCCACCATCTACTACCGCTGAAAAATTCACGATTCTGCTCGTAGGAGCTACTGCTGAAGAGGGGTATTCATAAAGTGTTTTAACTCCTGTTCTTGATATTTTCTGAATTCCATTATTAAAGCCAAGTAAATACTCTCCTGAAGGCAAAAGAGTAATGGCAGTGACTTCATCCGAAAGTAAGCCGGAATATAATCTAGAATAATTTTGAAAAGCCAAATTGTTGATATTCGCCACGCCTCGGCTACTCAC
>JABXHZ010000038.1 GCA_013373335.1 Cyclobacteriaceae bacterium
GATTGGATCCGCTGGTCATGGATTACATCATAATTAGAATCGTAGGTGACAATCCGAAAAGGTAATTCTACTACCCGTTCCTCTTTAGGTCCGAAACCAATACCAATTGGGTTCCAATTTCCATATAATCCAGGTCCTTCCCCCTTCTTTTTGACACGATTGGTTATTTCTCCAGTTTGGGAAATTTCCAGAATTTCGTCTTCCACCATGGAATACCCCAAGTATATTCCTTCCTCGGGAGAATAGTCTCGAATAAAGACGCGAGTCATGTTTTGGACTTCGAATGAATCAATTTTGGAGAGATGAAATTTAGGCGTGGCGTTCATCTCCTGTTGAGATTCCTTTTTGCCACAGGAAGCTATCAAAACAATGATTCCGAGTAGGAGTAGGGTTCTAGGAAAGAACATTGTATAAATATTTAGTTTTATTATTTAAATATCGTTGAAGATAGACAATATTTTATTTTTTGGCTCGAAGTTTAGAAAAAAAATATTTTCCAGTTAATTAGAGAAGCTTAATGCATAACCTATGAAAAAGACATTCTTAATACTAGCCTTGGTGGGGTTATTTTCTTGCCAAAATGAAAAAACTGAAACAATTAAGGAAATGGAAATTATAACAACAGAAAAATCCTCACCCGATTCTGTTCTTCGACATGTGGTGTATTTTTCCTTTAAGGATAGTTCTTCCCAAGAAGATATCCAGCAGGTCATCGATGCATTCAGGAATCTTCAAAATGAAATCCCTGGAATACAGTCATTCGAATGGGGTGTGAATTCAAGCCCAGAAGGACTAAATAAAGGGCTTACCCATGCCTTCACGCTTACTTTTCATTCTGCAGAGGACCGGGATTCCTATTTACCACATCCTGCACATAAAGCCTTTGGTGAGGTGTTGGGACCTCACTTGAAAGATGTGTGCGTCATAGATTATTGGACCCGACCTTAATTATTGGTCAAAGGGGACACCGGAAGTATCAACTTTACCAGTTTCTTTTACTGCAAGTACCTCAGTGACTATGAAATTACTGGCACCTCTCCAAGGGAGTTTGCCATTATATTCCACATAGCGTAGCTCTACATGCTTTCCTGAAGATCGCTCCAATTGGGCAGCAACATCTTCATCTATCACGCTAAAACGAAATTCATTGCTTTGTAGAGCTCCTGCTGTGGGACTTTGAAAACCTTCTTGTACAATTCTTCCTTCGTAGGTTTTAAAAATGACTCCCTTTTTCATGAAGTAATTCAAAGAACCGGCTTTGACGCCCTCTCCGAAGATGAAAAAGAATTTCCACCAAATGAAGATAGATAGAGAAACGATTAGAATTATCCCTGAGATCCAAGCGATTTTTTTCATAGTCCTAGATTTTATATTCTAAATATAAATAGTCCCGGCAAAAATTAGAGATCAAAATAAAATTTTAAACTCTCCCGATGACTTCTGGTTTTTGGAATATGCAGCAATCCATTTTTCATTCATCCAATGAAAATATTCTCCCTCATCATGGGGAGATTCAGCTTTTTGATTCATTTTTCGCAAAAAAATCAGCCGACTTTTATTTTGAAAGGCTTCAGGAGAGTATTCAATGGAAGCAAGAACCCATTTGGATGTTTGGTAAAAAAGTAATGCAGCCTCGGTTGACAGCGCTCTATGGTGATTCTGAAAAGACCTATTCTTATTCGGGAATTACCATGAAACCTCTTTCTTGGACTTCAGAACTTTTGGAAATCAAATCTTCGGTAGAGCAAGAGACTGAAAGTGCATTCACGCATGTCTTGCTGAATTTCTATCGAGATGGCCGGGATAGTATGGGATGGCATCGGGATAATGAGCCTTCTTTGGGGCCCAATCCAGTAATTGCATCCGTGAGTTTTGGGGCCTCCCGAAATTTTCAAATAAGAAATTACTTTGATAAGTCGGAGAAGATTCAAATTCCCTTAAATCACGGGAGTCTTTTAATTATGAAGGGGGAAAGTCAACATTATTGGGAACATCAAATTCCTAAAACAAAAAAGGTATTGGGTGGAAGAATTAATTTGACGTTTAGGAGGTTGATTTGAGCTTTTCATCACTTCTAAAATAAAAAAAGGAGAACTTGAAGTCCTCCTTTTTCTAAAACAGAATCAAAAATATCAGTTGGGTTTATCCACTAGCCATAAATATTCTCCATATCCAGCGGCTTCCATTTCTGATTTAGGAATGAATTTCATGGCTGCCGAATTCATGCAATACCTTAAGCTTGTCGGTTCCGGACCATCATAAAAAACATGGCCCACATGGCTTTTTCCAAACTTACTTCTCACTTCAACTCGAGTCATACCCAAGCTTTTGTCGATAGGTTTTTCGAGAAATCTGGCATCAATAGGTTTGGTAAAACTAGGCCAGCCGGAACCTGATTCATATTTGTCCTTTGAACTGAATAAAGGCGCTCCAGACACAATGCATACATAAATTCCTTCCTCTTTATTCCCATTGTATTCATTTTGGAAAGCATATTCTGTGGCATCCTCCATGGTTACTTCGTATTGAAGCGGACTTAGGGTTTCTTTCAATTCTTTTTTGGAAGGTGCAGAGTATTTTTCAGCACTCAATTCAGGCCAATGCTTTTTGATAAAAGCATCTCTTCCGCTGCCTTTTCGATAAGCATAATAATCCACCGGATTTTTCTTGTAATAGTCCTGATGGTATTCTTCAGCTGGGTAAAAATTGGTGTATTTGATGAGGGGTGTTGCTATGGGCTTATCAAATCGCCCGGATTCATCCAGAAGTTTTTTGGATTCCTCAGCAACCTTCTTTTGCTCGGCTGAATGGTAAAAAATGGCCGACTCATATTGCGGACCCCGGTCGTAAAAGGATCCGCCTACATCAGTAGGGTCAAAAGTCTGCCAGAAAATATCCACCAATTCTGAATAACTGATAACCTCTGGGTCAAAGGTGATTTGAACCGATTCTCGATGAGAGGTTTTGCCACTGCTTACCTCACCGTAAGTAGGATTTTTTTCTTTTCCGCCCGCATAGCCGGAAATTACGGTGATTACTCCATCTAAATCTTCGAATGGAGCTTCTACACACCAAAAACAACCTCCGGCAAAGGTTGCAAGCTCAGTTCTACCGCTAAATTGGGCTAATTTTTCTGCGTCAGAAGGAGCTATGGATTGTTCAGCCTGATTCTCAGTAGGGCTACTACAGGCGAGAATGAAGCTCAAAATCAAACTATACATAGGTA
>JABXHZ010000083.1 GCA_013373335.1 Cyclobacteriaceae bacterium
CCGGGCATTCATTTAATAGGCTTTTGCAAAAAGGACTCGCCCTTTGGAAGGTTTACCCGTTAGGACACAAATCCCATCTTCTTGTTTCTGATCGATTGGAATGCATCGAATGGTGGCCTTAGTAAGTTCCTTGATTTTTTCTTCAGTTTCTCCTGTTCCATCCCAATGAGCGGCGATAAATCCACCTTTGCCATCGAGAACCTCTTTAAATTCCTCCCAATTGTTAACTTCAGTGGTATGTTCCTCACGGAACTGAAGAGCTTTATTGAAAATGGAATTTTGAATATCATCTAAAAGATCCAGGATTTTATGCTCAATTGGTTGACTACTCAATTCAAAAGTCTCCTTGGTTAGGGTATCTCTTCTGGCAATTTCAATGGTTCCGTTTTCAAGATCTCTTGGACCAATTGCAATTCTTACAGGAACACCCTTCAACTCATATTCCGCAAATTTCCATCCCGGCTTATGTGTATCCCTATCATCAAATTTCACCGATACACCTACTCTTTTTAATGCAGAAGCAAACTCACTTGCTTTAGCACTGATAGCTTTCAATTCTTCTTCACCCCTATAAATTGGTACAATCACAACTTGAATTGGAGCAAGCTTTGGTGGTAAAACTAACCCATTATCGTCTGAGTGAGCCATGATCAAAGCTCCCATCAGGCGGGTACTGACTCCCCATGAAGTGCCCCACACATAATCTAATTTCCCGTCTTTGGCAGCAAATTTTACATCAAAAGCTTTTGCGAAATTTTGACCCAAAAAATGGGATGTACCAGCCTGAAGAGCTTTACCATCCTGCATCATTGCTTCAATACACAAGGTATCTTCGGCTCCTGCAAATCGCTCGTTTTCAGTTTTTCTTCCTCTTATTACAGGTAAAGCCATAAATTCCTCAGCAAATTGAGCGTAGACATTCATCATTTGCTCAGTCTCCTGAATAGCCTCCTTTCTTGTTGCATGAGCAGTATGACCTTCTTGCCATAAAAATTCAGCAGTACGCAAAAACAAACGCGTTCGCATTTCCCACCGAACCACATTTGCCCATTGGTTTACCAATAGCGGAAGGTCGCGATAAGACTGAATCCAGTTTTTATATGTACTCCAAATAACAGTTTCTGAAGTTGGACGGACAATAAGTTCTTCTTCTAGTTTGGCCTCCGGATCTACGATTACGCCAGATCCATCATCCGCATTTTTTAAGCGATAGTGCGTCACTACAGCGCATTCTTTTGCAAAACCTTCCACATGGGAGGCTTCCTTGCTGAGGTAAGATTTTGGGATGAATAAAGGAAAATATGCATTTGTGTGACCCGTTTCTTTGAACATCCGATCCAATTCTGCCTGCATTTTTTCCCAGATAGAATATCCATAAGGTTTAATGACCATACAGCCTCGAACAGCTGAATTTTCAGCCAAGTCAGCCCTTTTGACCAATTCATTATACCATAAAGAGTAATCTTCGCTTCGCTTAGGTAATCCTTTACTCATGCTAGTTGATTTCGAAATATTTTGTGAATAATTTTGCTAAATTGAGCGTGGCAAATATAACTTAAAAAGAATAACCCTTCACTCTAGACGTCGTATATAGAGATAACAATCAACTTCAACCATGAAGAAAATTCAAATTATCATTTCATCTGTACTTATTGGTTCAGTTGCTTTAAGTGCTTGTTCAACTTCACAAGTGGCTAGCACCAGTAATACTGACAATTTGTATTTTATGGCTTCCGATGCAAGGATTGCCAGTACCTATGCTGTGCCAAATAATAATCCGGAATCTTTCGAACAGATTGAAACTCTTCAGGATATCCCTGATGAAAGCTTCAGCAGTCGAAATGTAAACCCTGAATATCTAGCTAGATATTCTGCCGATAATACGGAAACTGGAGATGAGGTTGTTTACTTTGATGAATACGCTGAAAACAACCCAACAGAAGGAGATATAGATGCCTATAATAATTTCCGAGTAAATAATAATAACAATACTGCCTTTAACTCAGGATTCAATACTGGATTATCATTTAGCATGGGCTTTATGATGGGAACTGGCTTCAATCCTTGGATTCCTGGATTTTATGACCCCTTCTGGGGTTGGGGTTCAGGTTGGGGATATAGACCCGGCATATCCGTTAACATTGGATTTGGATGGGGCTTCGGCGGATTCTACAATCCTTTCTGGGGACCAAGATTTGGATGGGGAGGATTTTATGATCCTTTCTGGGGACCAAGTTATGCATGGGGTTATCCAGGTTGGGGAATGCCAATCTATCCAGGCAGACCAATCTACGTTCTTCCAGGTGGAGAATATGGTGACCGACGTTTAGTTAGAGGAGCAAGACCTACTAGAGGAGCAAGCCTTGCAGGTGCAAGTCTGTCAGGGAATCGTGCTTCGGCAGTTCTTCCAAATACATCTAGAGCACAAGCAAGAAGAGACGCAGTAAATAATAGAAGTTTGGTATCTTCTGATCGATCTAGAGTTCCTGCAAGGGATTTTAGTTCTAGTCAATCAGACTATTATAATTCTGGAAGATCTAGAATAGCAAATTCCTCAGCAACAAGAAATACTAGTTCAGCAGTCTTAGACCGATCTTCTTCCGTAAGAAATAGAAGTGCGATGCCTTCTGCACGTCCCTCAGGTAGAAGTGTGAATACAAGAACCTATTCACCATCTAGAGGTATGAATGGTTATAACTCTAGGTCAGTTAGCCCTTCTTATAGTAACCGAACTTCTCCAAGTTATAATCGTAGCACTTCTCCTAGTAGAAATTACAATGGAGGTTCAAATACCAGAACTTACTCACCAAGTAGAAGTAGCTCTCCTTCCCAAATGAGTATTCCAAGCCGTAGTTCCTCAGGAGGTGGCAGCATGCGCTCTTCCGGAGGAGGAGGAGGAGGAGTTTCTAGAAGTAGTGGTTCCTCATCATCAGGATCAAGAGGAGGTAGGGGAAATTAATTCCCCTTTTTTTTTGAAAAAAACATCTTTCTAGCTCCTTTTCTCGTTTTCCTATTTGCATAATTGAAATCAATATGAGGTATTTATTTGCTTGTATTCTTTTCCTAACTGGAAATTTTGCCTTTGCTCAAAGTGGATATTTTGAGGATGCTTTGAGATTTAGTAGAAATGCCCCAGCTGGATCTGCAAGGGTGATGGCTATTGGAGGAACACAATGGTCCTTGGGAGGAGATGTTTCGAATATTTCCGGAAATCCAGCGGGCTTAGGTTTCTTCAGAAACTCGGAAGCTTCAATTAGTTTCGGATACAGTGATTGGGGTGCACAAACCCAATTTTTAGGTCAAAATAAAAATTACAATACAAGCAACTTCTCAGTTCCAAATCTTTCTGTGGTTTTTGCAAACTCAAAAGGAGCCTTAGAAAGAGGTGCCTTTAAAGGGGGATCTTGGGGAATCAGTCTTCAACGAATTGCGAACTTCAATTCTGAATTTGGATATTTCTCTGATATCATTGGTGAAACCTCCATTTTGGATTTTTATATCCAAGATTCCTTTGGCATACCAGAAAGCCAAATTGAGTCCTTTGGTATCACTGGACTTGCTTACCAAACCTATTTAATCAATCCAATTTCTATAGATGAAAATGGGAATCCCATCATTAATCCAGATACCTATGATTCATTTGTCTTAGGATTTCCATTCCAGGACGAAAATGTATATCAGGAAGGCTCTTCTAATCAAATAACATTCGGTTATGGAGCTAATTTCAACCATAAGTTTTTTGTAGGTGGGTCATTAGGAATTCGTTCACTCAGCTATTTCTCCCAGAAAGTTTATAATGAGGAATTTATCGACGAACCTCTGTTCACCTCTTCCCTTCGTGAGAATTTATTTATAAATGGAACAGGAGTCAATCTTAACATCGGGATCATTTACAAACCCATAGACTATGTAAACCTCGGGTTCAACTTCCAATCTCCTACATGGTATGCGTTGAGTGAAGAATATGATGCAAATATTAAAGCTGAATACAA
>JABXHZ010000253.1 GCA_013373335.1 Cyclobacteriaceae bacterium
AACGTGTCTTTCGACAAGGCTATCGTTCAGTACAACATGGACGATTATGAAATGGCTTATGAGTTTTTCAATCTAGCAGGTATGGTTGATCCTCAGGATACAACTATCCACTACAATGCTGGTTTCTTAGCAAATGACTTAGGAAGATTTGAAGATGCTAAGAAGCATTTCATGGCTTTGCTTGATGTTCCTGGTTACAACAAATTGAATGCTTACTATTTCTTGGTTCAGATTCTTTCTACTGAGCAGCAAAACCCAGAAGGAGCTTACGAAATTGTTACCCGTGGAAAAGAGGAATATCCTTCTGACAAGGTTTTGGCAGAATATGAGATTCAACTTTTGCTTCAATTGAACAAGATGGATGAGGCAATGGCTCAAATCCAAGAAGCATTGAAGAATGATCCAAACAATACAGCGATCCTCTTGAGATCAGGTTATTTGAAAGAACAATCAGGTGATATTGAGGGTGCTTTGGCAGATTACAAAAAATCTGTTGAAGTTGATCCTAACTTCTATGAAGGAAATTATTACACAGCAGCTCTTTTGATTGAGAAAGCTAGAGAAGTGCTCGCAGAACTTAACTCTCTATCTGACGAAGAATGGGAGAAAAGATCTCAATCAATGGGTGAAGAAGCAAATGGCTATTATGCTGATGCTGTGAAGTATTTTGAAAAGTCTCTTGAAATTAGACCTGACGATACTGGTATTATGGAAATCCTTTACCAAATCCACACTCGTCTGAAAAATGATGCTGAGGCTGAGAAATACAACAAGAAGCTAATTGAATTGCTTGGTCCTAATTGGATGGATAGGTAATTCAAATCGAAATGAAGAAAAAGCTGCCTCCTGGCAGCTTTTTTTGTTTTTAATCTGTGTTTTCATTTATTGGCTCTCAATTGAAAAACAATCTTTTAACTTAAAAATTTTGGATTCTATGCGTTAAATCCTGAAAATAAAGTGATTTTCGTATAGTGATTCAACCATTTGGCGGTCAATGTCATGAAACAGGTTGCAAGATTATTTCTATTTGTATTTTTTCTTTTTGGCTTGGCGGTTCCTTCTTTTTCCCAAAAGGAATTCAAAAAAGTCTTGGAAGCTTCTTTTGAATCAGGTCCCTTAATCAGTAATGGGCAACCTTGGGCAGATGCCGTTAAAAATTTGGTTTCCTATCATGCAGTTGACATACGGTTAGGATGGCGAAAAAACACCAATTCTTATTATGGACAACTTTACAGATATCCGGTATTTGGAGTTGGGCTTTCTACCACGCTTGCTTACCAATCAGAAATAGGAAGACCGCAAGGTGTTTATTGGTTTTTTGATATTCCCTTTAGAGAGTTTTCTTATGACCGGAAGTTTAACCTTTCATATTTTGGTCATCTTGGTTTAGGATTTAATCTAAATCCTTATGATTCCATAGAAAACCCTTTGAATCGATATATCGGCTCTGAATTGAACAGTTATATTCATCTGGGTTTGAAAGTAAATTACTTCCTTACCGAGCAGGTTCATCTTTTTTCTATGGTTGGATTGAAACACTTTTCCAATGGGGCAACCAAAAAGCCAAATGCAGGAATTAATCTTTTACCCGTTTCTGTGGGTGTCCGGTATAATTTTAACAAAAGCGAAGAGGAGACTCCACATCTTTGGGAAAGACCAGAGCTGAATAAAACTGGCTATTGGAGTACGGCCTTTTATTTTGGTTCCAAGAATTATGAGGTAGGGGGTGCTTCTTATTTTAGAGGGGGAGCCAATTTGACTCGTTTATGGGAAAAGTCTTATAAATACCGATATGGGGTAGGCTTAGATGTGTTCTTTGCTCCAGGACTTAGGGATCGTTCAGGTTTAGCACAAGTTTCGCTATGGGATCAAATGAGC
Organism: Cyclobacteriaceae bacterium; assembly: GCA_013373335.1. Lineage (GTDB taxonomy): Bacteria > Bacteroidota > Bacteroidia > Cytophagales > Cyclobacteriaceae > Algoriphagus. The sequence goes on from JABXHZ010000253.1 coordinate 1,879, forward strand.
CTAGCAGTTGTAGGAGCTTGGGAATGGAAGCTTACCGAGCATCTTTATATACCAGTTGGTTTTGGGGTTTATCTTCATAGAAACAATGAAAATCAGGAGTTCACCTGGTTCTACGAGAGAATTGGTATGCGATACAGTTTGAATGACCGACTATTCACCGGGGTTCAAATCAAAGCCCATAAATTCAAGGCTGATTTTTTTGAGTATACCGTCGGTTATAGCTTTTAATAAACAAAGTGGACTATAGATTCTATAGATTCCACTAATCAAAAATAATTTTTATATCCCCAAGGCTAATGGTAGCTTGCCAATTGTTAGAATAGTGTTTTTTCATGAAGAAATCCTTAATGTTCTTTCCAATGGTTTTGGCCCTGATCTTTGGGCTTCACTTACCATTACTTTCACAATCCCTTCCATCATCCTCCATTTACCATGAACTTCTCAAATTGAGGGAAACCAAGCGGGTATTGTATGTGGCGGCACATCCTGATGATGAAAACACCCGATTGATAGCCTATCTAGCTAATGAGACGAAAGCTCAAGTGGCTTATTTAAGCTTAACTCGGGGAGATGGTGGGCAGAATTTAATCGGACCAGAATTAGGAATTGGTTTGGGACAAATTCGGACTCAAGAGCTTCTTAAGGCCAGAGAGACTGATGGAGGTAGGCAATTTTTTACAAGGGCGAAGGATTTTGGATATAGCAAAAATCCAAATGAAACTCTTCAAAATTGGAATCGTGAAACCATCCTCTCCGATGTTGTTTGGGTAGTTCGCAAATTCAGACCGGATATCATTATTACACGGTTCAATACGATTCCAGGTGTTACCCATGGGCATCATACTACCTCTGCAATTTTAGCTGAAGAAGCTTTTTCCTTAGCCGGAGATCCCTCAGCTTTTCCCGAACAACTTCAATATGTGGAACCTTGGAGCCCCAAAAGGATATTTTGGAATGCTTACAATTTCCGCGGGGAGTTTCAGCCTGAGGAAGGTCAAATTTATTATGAGTTTCCGACAGGAGATTTTAATCCATTGCTTGGAGAGACCTACAGCCAAATTGCTGCTGATAGCCGTACCATGCATAAATCACAAGGCTTTGGGTCTACAGCAGGCATAGGAAAAGCAGTTGATCATATTCAATTTATTAAAGGAGAATCCTTCAATACTTCTCCTTTTGATGGGATAAATGATCGTTGGGATTCTTTCGAAGCTGGAAGAGAGGCAAAGGAATCAATTATCCGTTTGATTCAAAATTTTGATTTTATAACTCCAAGTTCCAATCTTTCAGATTTAGTAAAGATTAAGGCTAAAATAGACCAGCTTCCAGAAGAACTAGTTTGGGTTCAGGAAAAACAGAAACAGATTAATTCTTTGATTTTGGAAATATTGGGTGTAGAAATCGAATTCAATTCTGATCAGGAATCGATTTTCCCAGGAGCGCTTCTGCAGGGTGAAATTATTGTGAATAATCCTGCTGAATCAAATTTGACAATTTCCAGTTTGCAAGTCTTTTCTAAGGAATATTTAGAAACGCCTAGTGCTTCAAAAAACAACGAACCTTTTCGGAAAAATCTTGAAATTGAGCTTTCCAAGGACTTTCCCTATTCCCAACCTTACTGGTTGAATGGAGATGTGGATAAGCCTATGTATACAATGCCAGATCAGCAAATTATTGGGAAACCATTTAATGATCCAAGTTTATATGCGGAACTGAAGTTAGAATTAGAGGGGACCGAAATGGACATTCAAGTTCCTTTGAATTATAAATTCAATGATCCTGTCGACGGAGAAGTAAAAGAGCCCGTTGCAGTGGTGCCATCTGTGGATTTGGAACTTTCCAACCAGGTAATTTTTGGAGTGGGAGATACCAAGCCAATAGTAACTGTTTGGGTAAATTTCCGTGATAAAATCGAAGACGGTGTGCTGTTTTTTGATGAATTAAATGAAACCGAATTTAGGATTTTGGAATCCGAAGACATTCCAGGTCAGAAACGTCGTCGCTACGAGGTGGAATTTTTATCCAATGAATTCGGAAAACGAAAAATTAAAGCAATTTATCGCACCAATTCAGGTGATTTCGACCTGATTACAAATCGGATTAATTATAAGCATATCCCACACTTGACTTATTTTTCTCCTGCTACTATTGAATGGATTCAAGCTGATTGGAAAATTTCCAAAAAGCCAATCGGGTATATCCCAGGTGCAGGGGATGAAATCCCTGAAGTGTTGGAATCATTGGGTTATCCGGTTTCAGTAATTACTGATGGAGATTATGATTTGAATTATCTTTCCCAATTTCAAGCCATCGTGGTGGGGATTCGGGCCTACAATACCAATGAGGAATTAGCTGCCAATCAACAGGTTTTAATGGGGTATGTCCGTGCGGGAGGGAACTTGATTGTGCAGTATAACACAACAGGTAGACTTCTTACCAATCAATTGGGACCTTATCCTTTTTCGATTACAAGAGATCGGGTTTCTGTAGAAAATGCCCCTGT
>JABXHZ010000401.1 GCA_013373335.1 Cyclobacteriaceae bacterium
AAATACCCCAGCATCAATTGCTCAAAAATTCCCTCTTGAAGACGAATCTCATCCCATTTCGTACCGATCTCAGGAATACTACAGGCTACCGTCCGGACCAAATCCCCAAAATCATAAAGCAGTAATCCCGGCATGACAGTATCCAAGTCGATTAGCGCATTTATTTGCTGAAGGTCTTCCGAAAAGATCAAGTTGTTGATTTTGGTATCGCTATGGGTTAACCGTAGTGGAAGTTGATGCCGTTGGTTTTTGTAGCTTTCGATGAGCGGTTTTTGATTGAGATAGAAATTCAGCAGCTCTCGTTCCTCTTTTTCCAAGGTATTTGCTGCGCTTGCTACCTCCTGAAATCGCTCAAATCGAATATCCAGTCGATGAAAGTTTGGAATAGTCTCCTGAAAGCTTTCCATGGATAAATGCCCCCCGGCAGCAGAAAATTCTCCAAATGCCCGAGCGGCCAGCCAGGCCTGATTGGAGGTTTGGATTTGTTCCAGGGTTCTTCCCGAAACGAATGGGAAAATACGCCATCGCTTTCCTAAAAACTCTGTCAATTGCTGCCCATTTTGGTTGGGAAGTGGAAGAGGTAATTCAAAAGGGAGCCTATCCGCGACTTGATTTTGGTAAAGGATTCCCAAATTATTTTGAATCCTTTCAGGATAGGGGAATACAGATTGATTGTAGGCCTGCAAAACTACCTGCTTTTTTGAGGTCGATATTTTCCAGGTTTCATGAATTAAGCCATTGCCCAGGGGTTCAATAGAAAAATCTTTCGAATCAAAAAGATTCGGGTAATGGGATAGAAGTTGGCTGATTTGATCCAGGTTCATATTCAAAAGTAGGGAGATTTTGGTCCGTTTGGGAAAACTTTAAATCTTTTGATGCTAGGCTCAATAACTCATAAAAATTTATGGGATTTCACGCTATGCCTTAAATAGCAGCTGCATTTCAATCGGAGATTAGCATTATCTTGAATGTTTTTAAAATTTATTATAAAAGTGAACAGACATTCAAATAAAAATTTGTTTATTGGATGATTGATTAATCCCTCATACTATGAATGTTACCGCGATTGATTGGGCGATTATCGGCGCCTTCTTTGTCATCTCTTTGCTGATCGGAATTTTGACTTCCAAAAAAGCAGGTACTTCTGCGAAAGAATTTTTCCTTTCAGGTCGAAATATGCCTTGGTGGTTATTAGGTGTAAGTATGGTGGCGACCACCTTTTCTGCAGATACCCCCAATTTGGTAACGGATATTGTTCGAAAGAATGGGGTCAGTGGAAACTGGGCCTGGTGGGCTTTTCTACTTACAGGGATGCTCACTGTATTTGTATATGCGAAGTTATGGCGTAGATCAGAAGTGACCACGGATTTGGAGTTTTATGAGCTCCGATATTCAGGAAAAGGGGCGGCATTCTTAAGGGCTTTCCGTGCGATTTACTTGGGTGTGTTTTTTAATGTAGTCATCATGGCCACGGTTTCCTTGGCTGCTATCAAAATCGGAGGGGTCATGCTTGGCCTCAGTCCAATTCAGACCTTGTTGATGGCCTCGATCGTTACGGTAATCTACAGTTCCTTGGGAGGACTTAAGGGCGTATTGCTTACTGATTTCTTTCAGTTTTTCATAGCGATGATCGGCGCCTTCGGAGCAGCTTATTTTGTATTGGATCTCCCCGAAATTGGAAGTTTGCAGGGCTTACTGTCTCATGAAAATGTAATTGAAAAATTAGACTTCGTTCCGGATTTCGATGATCCAAACGTTTACGTCCCGCTCTTTATCATCCCTATTGCTATTCAGTGGTGGGCAACTTGGTATCCCGGAGCAGAGCCAGGAGGTGGCGGTTACATCGCCCAGCGAATGCTATCTGCCAAAGATGAAAACAATGCCGTTGGAGCGACTCTGTTTTTCAATATTGCTCATTATGCTTTGAGACCTTGGCCTTGGATTATTATCGCGCTTTCTTCCCTTGTGGTTTTCCCTACTATAGCCGATATCCAAACCGCATTTCCCGATATTCCTGTTGATAAATTAGGTGATGACTTGGCTTATTCGGCGATGTTGACCTTCTTGCCTACTGGCCTATTGGGAATTGTTTTGGCCTCTTTGATCGCGGCAGTGATGTCCACACTTTCTACCCACCTCAATTGGGGCTCTTCCTACATCGTAAATGATTTTTACCTACGATTTATCAAGCCGGAAGCCTCTGATAAGGAATTGGTTGCTGTAGGAAGAATTTCTACGGTTGGCTTGATGGTATTATCAGCATTTTTGGCTTTAGCGCTATCTTCTGCCTTACATGCTTTCAATATTCTATTACAAATTGGCGCAGGTACCGGACTTATTTTCATCCTGAGATGGTTTTGGTGGCGAATTAATGCTTTCACGGAAATTTCAGCTATGGCCATTTCTTTTGTGGTGGCGATTTTCTTTGAAGTGATCAATCCAAAATTCAACTGGATTCTAATTCCTGAACACCAGGCGTATTTAAAGTTGATTTATTCTGTTTCGATTACCACTGCAGGCTGGCTATTGGTGACCTTCTTGACTCGGCCTGAAAAAGATGAGGTCTTGTTGAGTTTTTATAGAAAAGTGCATCCCGCATCTTGGGGATGGAAAAAAGTTTTGGACCGTTATCCTGGTGAAAAACAAATAACTGGTCAGCTTCCCAGAGAAATTGGGCTTATGCTTGTTGGTTCTATCATGATTTACTCTGCCCTTTTTGCCACAGGTTTCTGGATATATGGAGAAGCACTTGCTGGAAGTATTGCCACAGTAATTGCTTTGGCTGGAGGTGTGATCGTTTACAGATCTTGGAAGTATATCAGCTAGTCTTCAAATTTAAGTGAGTTCATCAAGTGGGCCATGTCCACTTTGATGTACTCAATGACAGGAGCTAGGGAATCATTTTTTAAGGCGGTGTTAAAGTATAAGGCTCCTCTAAGAAAATGCTCCGTAGAGTCTGTTACAAAAAATTGAAATTGAGTTGGGACTTCCCCCGTAAGTTCTGCCACCACTCCGGTATAGCCTTCAGGTGTAAGCAGTACCGATTCCTCGATTCCATAGGCTTTGATTTGATGCTTGGCTGTCAACTTAAAGGCATCATTGGATAAGGTCCGAAAATCAACCTCATCAGAGATGTCCTTATAGGTTAAATGTACTTTGGCACCGAAATCCTTATAGTTCAAATTAATCCAGGCTTTTTCCTGTAAGTTGAAAGAATCAGGTTCTACCTCACTGTATTGAGAGTATTCCAGCTGATAGGGGTATCCCGCTTCAAGTGCCTGATAGCTATGATTGGGTAGGTCAATTCGGTTGTATCCTTTGGGTTTAGGCAAAAAGGTGTTTTCACAACTTGCTAATAATCCAGCAATTAGAAAGAAAATCAGGAATCGTTTCATCATATAAAATTAGCCTTTCGATTTGATTTGATTTTGGAATAGCGGAACTTTAATAGTTAACCAACCTAATCCAAAAATGAAAAAGCAAATTAAAACCTTATTTACCAGCCTATTTACCTTGACATTTTTATTTGTCTTGGGAAATCTTCAGGCTCAGACCACCATGGAAGAATTTCTTAGCAAATGGAGAAACGGAAAGCAGTTTACCATTGATGTCCTAAACGCCATGCCTGAATCCGGTATGGATTACAAAACGGATCCTGAAGCCATGAGTTTCAAAGAGCAGATTCACCACATTGCTTCTTCGGCTGTAGGAATAGCTCAGGGTTATTTAATGGGCAAAGACCCCGGTTTTAGTATCGATGTCGCTACTGCAAGCAAGGCAGAATTAGCAGATTATGTTGCGAAAGCTTATGATTATGCAGAAGAAACTATGAGAGCTCTTCCGGCGGATAAAGCAGGTGAAGTGATTGAAGTTTTTGGGATGAATGCCAGCAGAAGACAGATTATGGCTTTGATCATGGACCATAGTACCCACCATAGGGGTTCCGCAATCGCTTATTTAAGAGCGAGTGGAGTAACACCTCCGGCATTCGTAGGATTCTAAAAACTGTTTCCTACCCGTTTGAAATACAGAGCGCCAGACTTTAAAAAAGCAGGCGCTCTATGTTTTAATGTGCAATTATTTTTATTCTCTGATCCAACCTACCCGGTCTCCTATTGGCTCTCGCTTGCCTGCTGGCCAATTCTCCGTAGCCGGTTTGGCAACATAGAAGAATCCCATCAGTATATCTTCCCCTTCCAAACCAAAATCTTCCCTGGCCTCTTCCCAGAAAGTCGGTCCGCCAGTACCCCAATAGCAAGCCAATCCATGTGCACAGGCAGTCAAATACATGTTTTGTACTGCCATGGATACTGCAGCAATTTCTTCCATTACAGGGATACCAGAACCTTCAGTCCTGTTCATTAAAATGGCAATTACATGAGAGGCCTTCAATGGATTTTCTTTGAATCGCTGATAAGTTGCCTCAATGAAAGGTGTGCCGTTCTTCTCCGCTCGCTTTTTATATAATTCTGCCTGATAATCGGCAAATTTCTTTAATCCAGCTCCGGTGTACACGATGAATCTCCAAGGTTGAGTTAACTTGTGAGTGGGTGCCCAATTGGCATTCTCCAGCATTTCCTCAATGATGGCATCATCCACAGGGTCATTTTCCTTGAATTGTGCGACGAACATGGACCGTCGACCACGTATAATTTTATTGACTTCTTCGATATTGAAATCTGGTTTTTCCATAAGTATTAAACAGCTTTTGAGGTTTCCATTTTGTTAATAATGTCTTCATAGTCCAATCGATCCCAATTTTCAGTAATTAAGGGATCTGCCATGACTTGGTCCATGATGGCTTCCTGAAGTTTTCCCTGTGCATAGGCTTCTGCATAGCCCATATCAGAAAAAGTTACCATGGAGTACAGTGGGATCCATTCATTAGGATACAATTCATGCAGCTTGCTTTCGATCTTTTTTCGAATAACAAATTTCGGATCGGCCACAGAGTCCCGCATTTCGATGAAGTTTTCCATCGCCAATCGACAGATGGCATCTGTATCGGGTTTTCTTTTCTTCTGGAACTTTTCAAAAACCAAGTCCCAGGAATTATGCCCATACTTGTCAATGAGTTGATTGAGAATATAGCAATCCTCGAAGCCACAATTCATGCCTTGCCCATAGAAAGGAACCATGGCATGAGAGGCATCTCCCAAAAGCAAACTGTGACCCTGAACCCAAGGATAGCACTCGATATTGATCAGGGCAGAGGTTGGATTTTTGAAAAACTCTGTCTTTAGATCAGGCATCAGTTCATAAGCATCGTAAAAGTAGCTTTGGAATACTGTCTCCAAATCATCTTCATCGTTGATCTTATCGAAACATACCTTGGTGCCTTCAAAGGGTAAAAACAGCGTACAGGTAAAAGATTTATCTGGATTGGGCAGGGCTATCAACATGAATTTTCCCCTTGGCCAGATATGCAGAGCATTCGGATCCATGGCGAATTCTCCATCTGCTGTTGCTGGAATGGTTAATTCCTTGTAGCCATGGGAAATATATTCTTGCTTGTAGTTGAAGCGAACCTGCTTTTGCATAGACATGCGAAGCGAAGAATATGCTCCATCCGCACCAATAATGACGGGCGCGAGCTTTTGTTTAGCGCCACTTGGGGTAGAAAAGGAGATTTTTTGATCTCGGAAATCCACCTCTTCGCATTTATGTTCAAAGTGAATTTGAGCCCCCAATCGCTCAGCTTCCTCCATGAGGAGTTGATTGAATTTACCTCTGGATATAGAATAGATGGCTTGACCTTCCAGTCCGTAAGGCATGAAGGAGGTTCCTCCATGTTCATCATGGATCCGTCTCCCATACATCGGAATGGCAAGTGGAAGCACTAGGTCGCGCAACCCTACTTGTTCCAAGCTTTTCCACCCCCTATGACTTAATGCCATATTGATGGAGCGACCCCCTTCGTAATATTGGGATTTTCGCATATCAGGGCGTTTGTCGTACACGTGCACGTCCAATCCCTGTTTTTTTAGAAAGATGCTAATGAGGGAGCCGATCAGGCCAGCTCCAAGCACCGTTATTTCTTCTTTTTTCATGGGGATGAGTTGATCCTCGCTTCCTTAAGCGAATTTTTCCAAGGATTGTTCCAAAATTTTTGCAAATCGGAACACATCCAAGTAGCTGTTGTACAGGGGAGTAGGTGCTAATCGTATCACATTGGGATTGCGCCAATCCCCTACTACTCCATGTTGATACCATTCATCGAAGACGGCTTTTCCGCCCCGATGAATCAGCAAAGATAACTGACAGCCCCTTTCTGCCGGGTTTTTGGGTGTAATTATTTCCAAAACCCCTGATTCTCCGCTGATTTCCTTAATTAAAAACTCCAGGTAACCGGTCAGTTTTTCGCTTTTTTCCCGAAGATTTTTGATTCCTGCTTCCTGAAAAATATCCAAGGATGCCTGATGCGCTGCCAAAGCAAGAACATTGGAATTGGCAAGCTGCCAACCATCTGCTCCATACATAGGGATGAAGCCCTTTTCCATCAAAAAGCGTTTTCCTTCATCATATCCCCACCAACCGGCAAATCGAGGAAGGTCTGGTCGTTCTGCATATTTTTCATGAACAAAAATCCCGGAGACATTCCCTGGACCGGAATTGAGATACTTGTAACTACACCAAGTCGCAAAATCAACCTCCCAATCATGCAAGGCTAAGGGAGCATTTCCTACCGCATGTGCCAAGTCAAATCCCGCATATGCGCCAACGGAATGGGCTGCTTCAGTAATCGCCTTAATATCAAAAATCTGCCCAGTATAATATTGAAGGCCAGCCATATTGACCAAGGCTAATTGATCACCCTGATTTTTGATTTCTTTTAGAATGTCCTCTGTGCGAAGCGTATGTTCTCCAGGTCGAGGTTTTAACTCTATGATCGCTTCAGCAGGATCATAGCCATGGAATTTTACCTGACTTTCGAGCATGTATTGATCAGAAGGAAAAGCTCCAGCCTCAACAATAATCTTATACCGGTCAGCAGTAGGTTGGTAAAAGGAAACCATTAGCAAATGCAAGTTGACGCTCAAATTGTTCATCGCGACGACTTCATGCTCATGAGCCCCAACGATTTCTGCAAGAACAGGCTTAGATTTTTTTCGGATATGATACCAAGCATCCTCCCCATGGAAATGCCCATCCACGGCCAATTCAGCCCAGTTTGAAAGTTCCCGATCCAAATAATCCCGAACGCTTTTGGGTTGAAGACCTAGGGAGTTTCCACAGAAATACAGCGCTTCCTGATCGTTTACTTTTGGGAAATGAAATCGGCTTCGGAAACCTTTCAAAGGATCTTCCGAGTCCATTTTACGGGCAAATGATTCTGAAAACTCGTAGTTGAGCTGGCTCATAGC
>JABXHZ010000116.1 GCA_013373335.1 Cyclobacteriaceae bacterium
CCACCTCCAAAATGAGTCCACATAACATCCATCTGCAATTTTACTAGCTCTGGATCAGTGTTTTCTATCAAATATTCTAACAGCGTAGCATCTTCATAAGGCTGGAATTCATAACCATGTACATGGTATTTGAATGTGATTCCATTCTCTTTCAAAATCTTCCCTGCTTGGTTAAACACCTCTATAGCCCGATCGGCATCCGATTTTGAAAATTGACCAACTTTGTGCGGAATCCAGGCGCACATCACATAATCTGCGCCTAAGGCCTTTGCCCGGTCAGCAACTCCTTGTGGATCTTTTTCCAATTGCTCAAAGCCTGTACCCGTAGAAGGGATAGCAATTCCTCGCTCGGCACACATTTGCCTGAACTCTTCTGCCTCAACACCTTTCGGAGGCCCTCCCTCAAATTCTGTAAACCCCAAACTTTGAATTATATCAAGGGTTTCTTCAACTCCATTTTCCCAATGGTTTCGAAAGGTGTATGAGGCAATTCCCAGAGGTACTTGCAGCATGGGATCTCCTTTTTGTTGTGCTTTTGAAAGATCGGGTTGGAAAAAACAAAGAGATAGAATTGGGATTAGCATCCAGAAATTCTTCATAGTTCAGGTTATTTTGGGGCCGATATAATTAAATGTTCATTTTTTTCAATTCCTCTACCGCATAATTTGCAGCTCTTGCAGTCAAAGTCATGAACATCAAGGTTGGGTTTTGTGTACTGGTACTAGTCATACAAGCGCCATCCGTCACGAACACATTTGGACAAGAATGTAATTGATTATGCTTATTTAGAAGAGATGTTTTTGGATCTTTACCCATACGAACGCCACCCATTTCATGAATATCTGATCCAGGAGGGGCTCCCGAATCACTAACATCAATATTGGTGAATCCCATTCGCTCATACATTTCGTATTGCTGTTGTAGAAAATCCTCTGTCATCTTATCATCATTTTCCGTCCACTCTACAGACATAATGATTTTAGGAATTCCGTATTTATCTGTTTCCGTTTCACTTAAGCGCATGTGATTTGATTCGATTGGAATCACTTCCCCCTGCATCCAGGCAGCCATTCCCCAAACTCCATATTTTCTATTGAGGAGATTATCTCTCAGTTCATGACCTATTCCAGATGTATCAGAGTCAATTCTTCTACTTCCTGACATACCGATAGCATATCCCCGTAGGAAATCGGTCTCTTGTTTATATACGTTTCTGAACCTAGGCACATAAGCATGTCCGGGATGTCTTCCTTCGGTAGCTTGATCAAAAAAGCCTTCGAAGGTAGCATAGCCTTTTCCTCTGTAGTTGTGACAGGCCATGAATTTCCCCATCAACCCATTATCATTCCCTAAGCCATTGGGAAATCGAGATGATTTGGAGTTAAGAAGAATCGCGTTGGTATTTATAGTGGAAGCATTGACAAAAATCACTTTAGCGTAATACTCTATCGCTTCTTTAGTAAGCCTGTCGATGATGCGAACACCCACTGCTTTCCCTTTTTCCTCATCATAAATAATAGACTCAACGACCGAATCAGGTCGAACAGTAAGATTTCCTGTTTTTTCAGCCCAAGGGAGGGTTGCAGCATTGGCCGAAAAATAGCCTCCATAAATACAGCCCCGGTTGCACATATTTTGGTGTTGACACTTATTTCTTCCCTGCTGCTTATGGATTTCCTGTGGATCAGTCAGATGGGCACATCTTCCCTGAATCAAGTAGCGATCACCATATATTTTTTTAAGTTGTTCACTATAATATTTTTCAATGCAACTTAATTCAAAACCCGGTTGGACTACCTGATCCGGAAGCACATCTAATCCATCTTTGGAGCCACAAAAGCCGACAAAGGTTTCTACATGCCTATACCAAGGTTCCAAGTCTTTATATCGGATCGGCCAATCCACAGCATAGCCATCACGCACAGGACCCTCCAAGTCAAAATCCGACCAACGTTGTGTTCCCCTTGCCCAAAGCAAAGATTTTCCACCAACATGGTATCCCCGAAACCACCGAAAGGGCTTTTCTTCGATATAAGGTTGCTCATCTTCTGCTAAAGCCCAATGCATGGTTTCTTCCCGACCCCAACGGGCAGCCCCTATTCCAGATCGCTTTTCAATCGGAACAGTTCCCCGAAACTCAAACTCCCAAGGTGCTTTGGATGCAGTTGGATAATCTTCAATATGCCGAACCATCCGGCCTCTTTCTAGCACCAACGTTTTCAATCCATTTTCACAAAGCTCTTTGGCCGCCCAGCCTCCACTTGCTCCTGATCCAATTACAATCGCATCATAGGTATTCTGTGCTTGGGCTTTAAGGTTGAGATTAGACATTTTCTATTTTGTTAAAATGAAATATGGCAAAATCAAAATAAAACCTGGGAAAAATTCTAGCAAAATGCATATAAAAGGCAGAAAAATACTTTAAAATAAAAATTGATCTATCTGCAAAAAACAAAAACGGGAAGCAACCTTTCGATTACTTCCCGTTCCACAATAAAACAACCGTAATTGTTAAACTGCGCCAAGCTACTGTTCGTGGCTCCATCTGTTACCAGCAGGAAGCCTTTAGTCTGAAGCTACTCTAAAGAGTATTCCCAACTGAACCGCCATGTTGTGTTTCTGCAGTTGCCTGTCTCAACCCAGTTCCAAAGAACAAGGTCCTTCACACCTGACGCCCAGGAAAACCTATTAAAGTTTTCAAATGGGTGAATCTGATGACACTTCTGCGGTTTTCCGTTTCAAACCACCTCTTTCAAGGTAATTCCTTCGTGCCAGATGCCATTGAAGCCGAGGCTTCTCTGTTCGTTGATTCATTTGCCATGCTTACCTAGTTACGAACCGAAGCCCATAACAAGCCCAACTGAATTATCAGCCAGTGGCAGCGACAGATTACTTGAATAAGTCCGAAGACTTTCCCAAGCTCAACACATCGTAACAGCACTTCTGCGGGTACCCGTTTCAGAAATTCACACTAGGTGAAATCCCCTTTGTGCCTGATCCCAAACTTTCAAACCAAGACCCGGAACGTTTTCCGACCATTTATCTCTCACTTGGTAATATCAAAGGTGGGCAAGATTTTACTATTATCCAACTATTTAAAATTTTATTTTCCCACAATTTATCAGTACAAAATTTATGTGATTTCAACAGGTTATAAACAAAATTTGATTACTTATCCACAATTGAAAAAAAATGACTGATTTCCATCAGGAAAATCACCATTTCTTGCTCATTTAAAGCAGAATTTGACATGATTTTAAACCGGATTTTTTTCAATTAGGGCAAAAAATATTTGGGGGATTATTTTTAATCCAATCGAAAGGATAATTGGATAACTGAAACTCTATAAATCGAGGCAAAATCGACATCTATTTCGAAAAATCTCCGTCCTCGCTTTAAGCTTTAGACCGAATCCCAATACGGTTTCCTTCTGAATCCAAGAAAACACCCATATAGCCCATCTCCGGATTTATTTGACGCTTGGAAATCATGACTTTTCCTCCAGCTTCCTCAACTCGGCTTAATTCTTTCTCACAATCTTCTGTAAAAAAATAGATTAAACTTCCCATATCGGAACTCGGAGTATAAAATTCTTTGTGATAAACGAGACTACACGAAAAACCTTCTCCTCCACCTTCAAATGGAAACAATGCCATTTTGAATTCCCCGAGATCCTGAAAATCCAACTGACAATCAAAAACCTTTTCATAAAACTTTATTGCCCTTCCCATATTTTCTACGGGAATTTCAACCCAACCAATTCTTACTGAATTCATGATTTCTACTGTTTAATGAAACTTTCAAATCTAAACCCGAATCAGTTTGATCGGATAGGTTTTCCCGGCATTCCATTGACAGACATAGATATTTTCATCTTGGTCAATACTCACGTCATGGCAATGCTTAAAGACAGGATCGGATTGCACCATTAACTGGAGTTCTCCATCCCGGTATTCAGGCGCAGTACCCCCTGGATTGGACACTACACGATTATTTTTATCCAGAATAGTTACAAAACCTGAATTATCCATTTGCTCTAAATATTTCAGTCGAGACCAACAAACACCTGCATAGAGATTTTCACCATGAATAACCGGTCGACACACAAATGCGCCTGGAAGGAAAATCGATTCTAAATACGATCCATCCATACTAAATCGCTTGAATGAATTATGACCTCTCGAAGTACAAATAAGCGTAGGCTTTGCTCCTCCCCTTTGGTCTACAGCGATACCATGGGCGGTTTTAAATTGGGCATCAGCATGACCATCTCCACCAAACTTCCTGATAAACTTCCCTTGGGAATCATAGTGAAGGAAAAATTGAGACCCATAACCATCTGCAATGTATAAATCCCCATTAGGCGCGACCGCTGTTTCGGTAGGTGTCCATCGCATTCCCTCTTCATAAATCCCTTCTTTTACAGGATGAGTAATTTCAGACACTACTGTACCTCCCAAGGTGGTCTTGACAACACGCCCTCCATTATCTACAATCCACAAATATTCTTCATCCCCTTCATCTACCAGCGTTAGTCCATGGGCCGCTTTTAAGCCCAAAGTCCAAGTCTCCAGTAATTTTCCAGACTGATCATAAATAATGACATTATTTCTAGGTTCATCCGTCAATAAAATCATCCTTCCTTTTCGGTCCATGACCATTTCATGGCAATTCAAAACCGGAAATTTTTCAGGATCTAGATTTCCCCATTTCATATCCACTTTATACCGAAAATCACCATGACCTAATATTTGGTCTTGGGCTGCAAAAATTGAAAAATCAGGTCTGAGGCTCATCGCAAATCCTAAAAGAGATGTTTTTTGAATAAAATTCCTTCGAGAATTCATAATCTAGTTTCTTTCAAGTTAAATGAAATGCTATTTAAATGGAAACCATGAGGAAAGATTATGGTCAAGAAATGCTCAATTTCGAAACCCAAAAAGGTTTACCTGTAGTTTTTTCTTTCATGAAATTGATATGAGCTCATTTTTAAGAATAGGCAGGATTGAATAACTTATAAAAAAAATTAACTATGAAACTGAAAAACCTAATTCTAACCTCCGTTTTTTTCCTGCTTTTCCAAGTGACATTTTCCCAAGAAATCGCCATTCAAACCTACTCTCTTCGAAATCAACTTCCTCAGGACCCCGTCAAATACTACAAAATGATTGCAGATTGGGGAATTTATGCCATCGAAGGGGGAGGACAATATGGACTTTCGGATGTCGAATATGAGCGGCTTTTTGCTGAAAACAGACTTCGAATCGTCGGAGTGGGCGCTGATTACAACCAATTGCTCCGAGACCCCGCACCTATCATAGAAGAGGCCAAAAAACAAAATGTCAAATACGCCACTTGCTACTGGATTCCTCATCAGGAAGGACCAATCTCTTTAGACGAAATCAAAGTGGCAACAGCCCTTTTCAATGAAGTTGGAAAAGCATTTCAAGCTGAAGGAATCACCTTATTATACCATCCACATGGCTTTGAATTCGCTCCTTCAGGGAAGGGCGTTGTGATGGATTGGATGTTGGATAATTCAGAAAACTTCGCATTCAATATGGATGTCTACTGGGTGAAAATGGGGGGAGGAGATCCTTTGAAAATCATGAAAAAACACAAAGGAAAATTCCCCGTGCTACATTTAAAAGACCGGAAAATCGGAACCCCGAATTCCAAGGATGGACATGGTGACGTAGAAACAAATGTCGTATTGGGAACAGGTGATGTAGGAATTGAAAAAATCATCAAGGAAGCACAAAAGCAGGGCACAGAATACTTAGTCATAGAAGATGAGAGTAGTCGATCTGTGGAGCAGATACCGCTCTCAGTTGCCTTTATTAAAAAAGTAATGGGATCGAACTAAAGCATAAAAAGAGGACTTTTCGAAAAGTCCTCTTTTTTTA
>JABXHZ010000293.1 GCA_013373335.1 Cyclobacteriaceae bacterium
ACCTTGAAAAAAGGGGCAAAAGCAAAAATTAAGTAATTGGATATGGTTTTAAATAAAAAAAGGAGACTAAAAAGTCTC
Organism: Cyclobacteriaceae bacterium; assembly: GCA_013373335.1. Classification (GTDB taxonomy): domain Bacteria; phylum Bacteroidota; class Bacteroidia; order Cytophagales; family Cyclobacteriaceae; genus Algoriphagus. Next base: position 79 of record JABXHZ010000293.1, read on the forward strand.
CTTTTTTTATTTTGATTTACTTCATACCCATGTAATCTACCACAAAGTAGCTTAAAGCTTTGACTCCTAATTTAAATCCACTTTCATCCAGGTAGAAATCAGGTGTGTGGTGAGAAGGAGTTGTTAAAGGATCTCCTCCTTTTTTCATTCCTCCCAAGAATATAAAGAATCCGGGCTTCTCTCTTTGAAAAAAGCTAAAATCTTCCGCTCCGGTAACTGGAGGCATGGCAATTACATTTTCAGTTCCCGCTGCTGATTGAATGGAAGGAAGCATTTGGGCTGTAAGTTCAGGATCATTTACCGTTGAAGGATATAATTTTCCAATCTCGACATCAGCTTTTGCCCCGGCACTCTCGGCGATATTCGTTGCAATCTCTGTGATTCGCTTGTGAACCAAAGCTTGCTGCTCATCACCAAAAGTTCGGATGGTTCCGATCATTTCCACTTTTTCAGGAATGATATTCTGACGAATTCCTCCGTGAATTGCACCTACCGTAACTACAGCAGGGTTTTCTGTTACATTAACAGAACGGGATAGAATAGTCTGCAGCCCCGTTACAATTTGGGCTGAGGTTACAATAGGGTCTACCCCAGACCAAGGAGAAGCGCCGTGCGCTTGGGTTCCATGTACGGTAATGCTCAGATTATCTACTGCTGCCAAAGCAGGGCCTGATCTGTATCCGATTTTTCCAGCTTCAATTTGAGCCCAGATATGCAGTCCGAAAATCGCATCCACATCTTCCATGACGCCTTCTTGAACCATCAACTCAGCCCCTGCAATATCCACGTCGTAAACTCCTTCCTCTGCAGGTTGGAATATGAACTTGACGGAACCTTCAAGCTGGTCCTTCATCCCCGCCAATACCTCAGCGGCTCCCATTAAAATCGCTACATGAGAATCATGTCCACAGGCGTGCATCACTCCTGTTTCCTGACCATTGTAAACAGCCGTATTTACAGATTTAAAAGGCAGGTCATTTCTCTCCGTAACAGGAAGAGCGTCCATATCTGCTCTAAGAGCCACCATAGGACCTGGCTTTCCACCCTTCAAGACGCCAACAACCCCAGTGACTGCCACATTTTCGGTCACTTCCATTCCCAGGGAGCGTAGGTGGTCTTCTATGATTTTTGCAGTCCTGAATTCTTGATTCCCCAGTTCAGGATATTTATGAAAATCCCTTCTCCATTCAATAACTTTCGATTCTACAGCATCAGCCTGCTGATCGATTTGGGGGCGAAGTTTAGATTGTGAAAACGCTGCTCCGGACAGCAATAATAGGGGTAGGATAAACTTTTTCATGGGAGATATTTTGCTTATTGGCTAAGATAGCAAAATCAAAATGGCTAAGTCTTCGAAAAATCCAAAAATAAAACCCAACCTTTTCAAAAGGTCGGGTTTTTTATCATGTTTTTTTTTGAATTTACTTCATCCCCATGTAATCCACTACAAAGTAACTCATCACCCGTAGACCAAGGATAAAACCACTTTCATCCAAGTAGAAGTCAGGGGTGTGGTGAGAGGGGGTTTTGGTTGGGTCACCGCCTTTTTTCATTCCTCCCAATCCAATAAACAAACCCGGTTTTTCCCGCTGGTAGAAGCTGAAGTCCTCTGCCCCTGTAACCGGCGGGTTGACGCGAATGTGGTCTTTTCCAGCTGCTGCTTCTAAGGTTGGGACCATTTTAGCAGTCAATTCAGGATCGTTGACCGTGGAAGGATAAAGCTTTTGGATGTTGACCTCAGCCCTTGCTCCGGCACTTTCGGCAATGTTGGTAGCGATTTTTGTAATTCGCTTGTGAACCAAAGCCTGCTGCTCATCCCCAAATGTTCGGATAGTACCGATCATTTCCACTTTTTCAGGAATGATATTCTGGCGAATTCCTCCATGAATTGCTCCAATGGTTACTACCGCGGGATTTTGGGTGATATTTACGCTTCTGGAAAGAATGGTCTGTAGCCCTGTCACAATTTGGGAGGACGTGACGATGGGATCTACTCCTGACCAAGGAGAAGCTCCATGGGCTTGGGTACCGTGAACGATAATTTCCAAATTATCTACAGCAGCCTGAGCAGGTCCAGGTCTGTAACCAATAGTTCCTACTTCCGTTTGGGCAGAAATATGTAATCCAAAGATTGCATCCACATCTTCCATGACTCCTTCTTCTACCATTTGCTTGGCTCCCCAAGTAGTCACACCGGGTTCATTGATCGCCTCTTCTGCGGGCTGAAAGATGAATTTGACATTGCCTTCCAGTTGATCCTTCATACTGGCTAAAATTTCAGCAACGCCCATTAAGATGGCGACATGACTATCGTGCCCGCAGGCATGCATGACGCCGGTTTCCTGTCCATTGTAGATGGTTGTGACGGTGGATTTAAAAGGTAAATCCACACGTTCCGTTACCGGTAAGGCATCCATATCCGCCCGTAAGGCGACTGTTGGGCCTGGTTTCCCTCCTTTTAGATAGCCTACTACTCCAGTTACAGCAACTTTTTCAGTCACCTCGATTCCTAAGGAGCGGAGGTGGTCAGCGATTTTCTTGGCGGTACGGAATTCCTGATTTCCCAATTCCGGGTTTTGGTGGATATCCCGTCTCCATTCGATGACTTTTGTTTCAATTTCAGCAGCTTTCTGATCTATAGCGGGACGAAGGTTTGACTGTCCAAAACTTATTCCGCTTATCAGAAATAAGGGGAGTATCAATTTTTTCATATAATTATTTTGGTTGGTGATGGATAGGCAATTTATCCATTTCGATAAAGAAAAAAGGGACATTTTTGAAATTTGAGTATAATTCGAACCAAATG
>JABXHZ010000051.1 GCA_013373335.1 Cyclobacteriaceae bacterium
TCAAAAACGGAAAAGGATACTTCGAAAGCGATTATACTCCAGCCTATGAATGGGTTTCAGAGAAACTTTATATCAGCTTAGGAGGAGAACCGAAACTTCGGGTTTATAAGTTTTCGGGTATGGAGCCAAGTCTAGACACGACGATTAACTTAAAAATCCCAGAGTTTAGAGAATTACCCATTCGAGAAAGAAATGAATTTGCAGAGGGTAATATGACGGCTGATGGAAGTACCCCCGCTATTCGAAATATTCATCAAGTGGGGGACTATCTTCTTATCCATCATTACGCTGGGATGGATCCCGAAAAAACAGAAGAAGCTGGAGAACTCTGGCAATCCGGCAATGAAGAGGAAGCTGAATTACTCTTTGAAAAACTCCAGGAGGAGGTTAACAAAGGATTCTTGATTTTTGACTTAAAAACGCTCCAAATGTTAGGCAACGTGAATTTGCCAGAAGGAGTGGAATCTGGAGGGTTTTTGGCTGCGGGAAACGCACTCTGGTTTCAAAAAGAACCCTCTGAGGAAGTAGAGGAAGATTTTGTTAGAATTTATAAATATGAATTAAGATAAGGATGAGAACACGTATAATCTTTTTGTTAGCTAGCTTTACACTTTTTCTTTCCTGCACCGAAAAAGACAATGAGATTCTAAGTAAACCTCTTTCGGAGCAAAACCTTCGGTTCGAAATCTATGACTCCTTGGTCGTGGACTATTTGGGAAATCTCATGCTAATGGATATCAGCCCAAATGGTGAAAATTATCTTTTGATCGATCAAAATACCGACACCATTTTTGTTACCAATAAGCAAGGAGATATTAAGCATAAATACTATCGAAGTGGCGAGGATCCAGAATCAATCCAAGGAAACCGGACCGGATTGGGTAAATTTCTAGATAATGAATCCATTCTTATCCCGGGAAGCCAAGGAATTGTCAACTACGAATTATCGGGGAAAATCAAGAAAGTATTCAAACCTGATTTCCAAGGAATGGCCAGTTTTGTGGTCCCATTCAATCAAGTCCATTGGGTATCTGAACAAAAAGTATACGTATACTTACCAGGAAGGTATAGCGATTTAAGTCAACAAGGATTAATATTTCAAAAGGAATCTAACCGGCTGGAGGTTTTGGATTTAAAAACTGAAAAATTTGAACCTGCAATTCCTTTTCCAAAAGAATCCAAGTATAGTAGTGAAACACAGGAATTTGGCAGTCTAGACTTTTATCCAATTTTTAATGTATCTCAGGATTCCTTATTCATCCTATACCGAAACGAACCCAAATTATTCATCTACCACTTATCCAATTTGGAGGAACCTGCAAAAGTCAAAGAAATCCCTTTTTCTGAGTTTATCGAACGAAAAATTAGTGAAGAGCCAGCAAGTGGAGGATTTAATCTTAGGGATTTTTTCTTGGGAGTAAACCTTTCAATTTTCCCTACAGAAGACGGAAAATTTTTGATTCGATATCTTACTGGCCTGACAGAAGAAGAAGCTAATGAAGTAATAAATGCCGGAGGGGATGACTTTAATGAAATATTTGTAGAAGCAGAAAAATTAAATGACGGTGGGTATACTCTTTTTGACGGCTCCTTGATTAGTCCCAATATCGAAACGCCCGAAATTTTGGGCACCCTAAGCAAGTATATCTCCAAAGATGAAATCTGGTTTTCCCTAAATTTTGAGGAAGCTGAAAATGATTATTCGGTCATTTATAAGACGCGATTAGTCAGCCAATAAAACCATTTATCTATTCCATTTCCTTTTTGCGGGCTAAGCCAATCGGTTTTGCCCGTGATTGTTTATATTTCATTCTGATCAATAAAATTTCTATGAAAAAATCATCGACCTACCTGATATGGGCCGCAGCTGGGTTACTCAGTTTGGGTACCGTTACAGCCCAAGAAGTCAAGCCCACCACTGAAAAAGAATTGATAGCAGCGGTTGAAAAGCATCGTGAAATGCTAGCCAATACGCCCTTGAAAAGTTTCAAAGCCCGAAATATCGGCCCAACAAATATGTCAGGTCGAATCGTGGATATCGAAGTTGCCCAAAACCCCAACACCTTCTACATCGCTGCAGCTTCCGGTGGTGTTTGGAAAACAGAGGACAATGGACAATCCTTTTCACCAATTTTTGATCATCAGGGTGCTTTGGGAATTGGAGACATGGCTCTATCTCCTTCCGACAATAATATCCTTTGGGTAGGCACAGGAGAAAACAATTCCAGCCGATCCACCTATGCAGGCGCCGGGGTATATAAATCCACTGACGCAGGAAAAACCTGGGATTTCATGGGGCTTCCCCATTCTCAACATATTGGCCAAATTCAAATTCACCCAACAAATCCCAACATCGTATGGGTAGGATCAATGGGTGGGCTCTATTCAAAAAATAAGGAAAGAGGGCTCTATATGACCACCGATGGCGGAGCATCTTGGAAGAAAGTGCTCTACATTGACGATAATACCGGGATTATTGACATCAAAGTCCATCCAGAAAATCCAGATATCCTGCTTGCGGCTTCTTGGGAGCGATTTAGACAAGCGCACGACTTCATCGGAAATGGAGAAGGATCTGCTATCTGGCGATCTGAAGACGGAGGGAAATCTTGGAAAAAAGCA
>JABXHZ010000014.1 GCA_013373335.1 Cyclobacteriaceae bacterium
AGTTGGGGATTTATGAAATATTCAGTTTGGTCTAATTTTCTTGCACCATTGATTTGTTCGAAATCTACTCCTTTTCGAATACCCAACGCACCTTCCATGGCTCTGGACCCTGTATCAAAAGGCCGGAAGGATGGATTGCTGGAAATATTGCTATACAATTGATTGGCCGAATTTCCAGTAGGAGCAGTAGGGTCTGCCGGTCCGATATTGGGGTTTGAGGGATTCAATAGAACCCGACCTTCCCCTAAATCCATAAATGCTGCAAAATTTCGAAGGGTCTCGGTATTAGCGGCCCTGTTCATTACATAGATCTCAATTCGGGTCACGTTGACCCCCGAAAGAACCTGTGGGAGACCTCTCAGCCAACGTTCATAGTTATCTCTGAAAAAATGAGATAGAAAGAAGTGGCGGTTTTCGTCGTAATTGGAGGCTTGGATTTCAAAAGTTCTTCCCTGTCCATTTGCATCAATTTGTAAATTATCCCTTCGACCTCTTTGTGTGGAGGCCACAGCCGTGACATTCAATTTCCCAAACTGCATTTGGGTTTTGACTCCAAAAAGATTCTGAGCCCCTTGAATCAAGCGGTTCTGAACAGGCATAGACACATTTCCAAGTTCAATAGACTGAATGATGTCTTCTTCAAATCCATCAAACTCTAATTTGAGCTGGTTTTGAAAATCAAAAGAATTATTGGAATCAAAATTGGCTGCAATTTTCATTTTTTCACCCAAAGATCCGTTTACGGCCATTTGGATTTGCTGATTGAAATTGAAGCCTCCATTTCGTTGCTGTCGAATCGGAAGGGTAGGGTTATCTACTCTTCGGAATATGGCACCCAAGTCCAGATTGACGTATCCAGTAGGTTGAATATTGATATCTGATCCTCCGAAGATCCGGTCAAAATTGGGACTTACAGTCAATGGAGGGACTAATCCTCGTCCTTCCACGGCACTTTCTCCATCTCCTCCTCGAGCTCTGCTTCGCCAGTATTCCTGACGTATTTTGTATTCCTGAATCTGGGAGAATTCCTCAAAATCATATTCTTGGCCTGTTCCAACCTGTGAACTGTCAACTTGATTGAAAATATTGTATCTAAGTTGTGAAGTAGAATCTACCTGTACCTTGACTGACTGATCAAAGAGCGATTTGGGAAAGAAGGGAGAATAGGTATTTAGAAAAGGGTTCCCAATAGGGAATAGTGGATTTGTTCGCTGATTTTGCCACAGCAAAAAAGAGGGAGCTAGCCTCCGCTGGTTCAGGGAATCTATTTTAGTCTGGGTAGTATCAGTACGAGTTTGTTGGCTATATGCATTTCCTAAACCAACAAACAATCCAAACAGGATGAAGCCGACTGTACCCAGAGCTTTTCCCCTGCAAAAAGTCAGTATCGTACGAAAGTTCAATCCAAGTTTAAATTATGATGTCTTTAAAGATGCTTTAATTAAATCTTCTAAAGAAATTTCTCCCTTGGTTTTTTTGAGTACAGTATCAATATTCTTTTCGGCGGCGGACTTTGGAAAACCTAAGGTAATTAAGGCTTTTAACGCCTCCCCTCGAATTTTATTGCTTGATTTCAAAAAGCCGAGAGGTTGAGTGCTTTCTGAGGATCCGGATTTTCCGATTTTATCTTTAAGCTCCAAAATGATACGCTGAGCTGTCTTGAGTCCGATACCTTTTACTTGCTTGATCGTATTTACATCTCCTCCTAATATGGCTTCTTCAATTTCTGCAGCACTGAGAGAAGAAAGAATCATTAGTCCTGTATTAGGACCTACCCCATTGATACTGATTAGAAGTAAAAAAAGTCTTTTTTCGTCTTCCTCCTTAAATCCGTAAAGGGTGTGAGCATCCTCTTTGATATGAAGATAGGTGAGGAGTCGAATTGACTCCTCATCCTTGATTTTACTATAGGTTTGAAGGGAAATCTTTACTTCATAACCAACACCTCCCACGTCAATTATCACATAGGTGGGATCTTTGAAAGCTAGTTTTCCCTGTAGGTAGGCAATCATGAGGCTGCTGTTTGGGCGTCTACCACAGCAATTGCAACCATATTTACGATTTCACGGATTGAACTTCCCAATTGAAGAATATGAACTGGCTTGTTCATTCCCAATAAAATCGGGCCAATGGCTTCAGAATTACCAATTTCGGAAAGTAACTTGTAAGCAATGTTTCCGGATGCGAGATCTGGGAAAATCAAGGTGTTTGCTTTCTTATTGATCAATTCAGAGAATGGATATACTTCCCGCTGAATCTCATCATTCAAAGCAACATTCGCCTGCATTTCTCCTTCTATGATCAATTCTGGATATTTTTCTTTTGCTAGAGCAGTGGCTTTCGCCATTTTAGCTGGAATATCTCCTTTTGCCGAACCAAAGTTAGAATAGGAGAGCATAGCTACTCTCGGTTCTACGTTGAAGAATTTCACTGCATCCGCTGTCAATCCGATAATATCCACTAATTCTTCAGCACTTGGATTCAAATTAACCGTGGTGTCTGCAAAGAAGAATGGGCCTTTATCGGTATTCATGATGTACATACCAGCCACTCTTTTTGCTCCAGGTTTAACGCCTATAGTATGAAGTGTAGGAAGGATTGTTTTCGGATAATCCCTAGTCAAACCTGAAATGAAGGCATCTGCCATTCCTGTTTCTACCATCATGGCACCAAAATAATTTCGTTGGGTAACCAATCGGGAAGCGTCTACAGGAGTCATTCCTTTACGCTTGCGTTTTTCAAACAGAATCTTGGCAAACTGATTAACCTTTTCAGTTTCTTCCTGAGGATCGATGATTGTTACATGCTCAAGATCCAAGGAACTTTCTTCAATTAGTGATAGAATTTTCTCCTTATTCCCTAATAAGATCGGATGTGCGATTTTTTCGTCCCGAATAATTTGGGCTGCCTTAAGAATTTTCCGGTTGTCGGCTTCTGCAAATACTACCCGCTTTGGATCTTTTTTGGCTCGGGCAATCACCACAGACATCAGTCGTTGGTCAATACCAATTCGCTCTTGAAGCTCTAGCTCGTATGCATCCCAATCAGTGATATTTCTTCGGGCAACTCCAGAGTCAATGGCTGCCTTTGCCACAGCAGGAGCAATGGTTGTAATCAATCTTGGGTCTAGTGGTTTTGGAATCAAATAGAATCTACCAAAGCCCAAGTTGCTCTCTCCATAAGCTTTTGTAACAATATCTGGGACGGGTTCTTTGGCAAGTTTAGCGATAGCTTTTGCCGCAGCCAGTTTCATCTCCTCGTTGATAGCAGTTGCCCGTACGTCCAAAGCTCCTCTGAAGATGTATGGGAATCCCAAAACATTATTTACCTGATTAGGATGGTCAGATCTTCCTGTTGCCATGATTAGATCCTCTCTTGCTTCAATAGCTAAATCATAGGCAATCTCAGGGTCAGGGTTGGCCAAGGCAAATACGATTGGATTTGGAGCCATTTCCTTGATCTGGTCTTGGGAAACGACATTTCCTGCAGAAAGTCCTAAAAATACGTCGGCTCCTTCTAAAGCCTCGGTAAGGGTATGAATATCACGGTCAGTTGCAAATTCAGATTTTACAGGATCTAGATGTTCGCGGTCCTTTCGAATCACTCCCTCCTTGTCACACATGACAATATTCTCCCTTTTGACACCTAGAGACATGTAAAATCTTGTGCAGGAAACTGCTGAAGCTCCCGCGCCATTTACAACTAGCTTAATATTGGAAATTTCTTTTTCTACCAGCTCCAATGCATTCAACAAGGCCGCTCCTGAAATAATCGCAGTACCGTGTTGGTCATCATGCATCACTGGGATTTTCATTTCCCGCTTGAGTGTCTGCTCAATTTCGAAGCATTCGGGAGCTTTGATATCTTCAAGATTCACTCCCCCAAAAGTAGGCTCGAGGGATTTGATGATATCAATGAGTTTTTTTGGATCTTTTTCGTTGATCTCAATGTCAAAGACATCAATTCCAGCAAATTTTTTGAAAAGTACACCTTTTCCTTCCATTACAGGCTTGGAAGCTTCCGGGCCGATATCACCAAGTCCCAAAACTGCGGTACCATTGGAAATAACAGCTACAAGATTTCCCTTAGCAGTGTATTTGTACACATTTTCCTGATCGGCTTCGATCTCCTTGCAAGGTTCTGCAACACCAGGAGAATAAGCCAAGGCCAAATCCATTTGGCTGGATAGGGGTTTTGAAGGAATAACTTCGATTTTACCAGGCGACCCCTGTGTGTGATAATTGAGGGCGTCTTCTTTTCGAATTTTGATGGCCATAAAAGCTACGTTAAGTTGGGTTTAGCTTCCTTGGTTAGGAACCCAACTAACGTCAGTATTAAGCAAAATGGTCTCAATTTCACGAAGGGCATCCCGATGAACTTCATTTGGGTAATAAACAAATCCTTCGATATAATAAAGTTTTCCTTTTTGCTCATCCACCATAAGGTAACCCAGATAGGTTCCACCCATGGTGACGTTGTTGGTTCTCCAGGAAGCCCTGATTTCGGTTGTAAAATTATCATTTATAACCATGTTTCGGAAAGCTGGAGGGATTTGTTTTTCAGTTACCACATAAGAACTTGGAACTTCTGGATCTCCAAAAATATGCTGTTTTGTAATAGAGTCCCTGAGTGCCAGGATGTTCTCTGGGAAAGTTTGTTCTTCAGATACATAATCTTCCACATGAAAAAATAGACTGATATCTGCTCTATTTCCTGATGGTGTGGGTTGGCGAAGCCAAAGAAATCCGGGAACAGACTTCGCAATTTGATAGGATGCAGGTACGTTGATTTGGATACCAATATTCTTTTCCGCCTCTGCGTTGGCTGCAGTATTTTTTCTAGCCAGCAAGATTTTTTCCAATCTTCCTCTTTCCCGCACCTCGAAAAGATTCTGAATTCTAGGTCCGTTTTTCTTGAGGTTTTCTACCAATTGCTCCTCTGTATTTCCAAATAGATACAAGACCTCTTGACCAATAGCATATTCATCTTCCACTCTTAGAGAATAGATACTTGGGTCATTTAAGGCTTTTTCTTTGGATTCTTTTGAAAATTGAGCGTTGATTACTTGACTAGCTCCTCCTTTATCATCAAATGTGGTCACGTAAATCAGATTAGTAGACATCTTGAGCATACGAGTCATGGCTCGAGGGTCCACTGTATTGACTTTGAATTTGCTTTCTGAGCGAATCATTCCTGGGAGGTCAGATTCGAAAATATCTCTAAGCGCATCTCCTACTGGGCCTGCATATTTGGCGGAATCAATTACCAGGATGATTTCCCCAATAGATCCTCTTGCTTTGGGTTTGGTACTTTCAGATAAGGAACCATTCGAATCACAGGACGCGAAAATCGCCAATGAAAGGATGAATAGACTGATTCTGGAAAGAAATTTCATTCAGTTGTATAGTTTGTGTGTTTGGCTGAGAGTAAATTAAATACTTTCAGGTATGAAAATTCAATCCTGTAAGGACTTTTGGGTTTTGTTAAAAAAAATTAACAGAATTCAGGTCGAATAGCTACCAATCCCCCTTTTAATTACCCGATAATGAGTCGCTGACCAGGTTTAATTTGGGTAGAGTTTAGGTTATTTAGCCGCTTCAATTGCTCTACGGTTAATCCTTCAAATCTTCTTGAAATGATCCAAAGTGAATCGCCTGGTTGTACGACGTAAGTCTTTTGACCATTGGAATTCGTTTGGACCTGGGCAATACTTCTATTTGAAGTGCTCCCAAAAGGTGCATGAATCGTTAGCCGCTGCCCAACTCGGATTAAATTGGAGGTTAAGCCATTCCATTCTTTAAGCTGGGAAACAGTCACTCGGTGATTTTGTGCTATTTTTCCCAAATTGTCTCCGCTTTGAACCCGATAAGTAATGGTGTTTCGTTGGATTTCTTTTTCAATATCTGAATCGGTTCTAAGAATCAACTTATTGCTAGCCTGAAGCGGTAGGGGAGCATTACCCAAAGAATCTGTAATCCAAGCTAGATTTTCATTGATGAATTGAGCTTTGGCTTTTGGGATATTCAAAGCCATGGTTCTGTGGGTTTCTGGAATTTTTCTTCGTTTAACGGAAGGGTTTAATTTTTCCAGATCACTGATACAAAGATTCGTTAGTTCTGATAATTTCTCGAAAGATAAAGCTCGATCGAATCTTATTTTTTCGGTCGCGAATCGGTAGGTAGGGTCTTCCAAATGAAGGTTATGCTCATCCAAATGATGGAGGATATACATCATGGCTTGGAACTGCGGTACGTATCCCCGGGTCTCGCGAGGAAGGTAATTATAGATTTCCCAAAATCTCTTCTTGCCTCCGGATCTTCGGATGGCTTTTCGAACATTTCCTGGTCCGCAATTGTAAGCTGCCAAGGCCAATTCCCAATCTCCAAACATGCGGTAAAGTGACTTCAGGTATTTGGCGGCTGCTTCTGTAGATTGTTCGGGATCCATACGGTCATCTACATCCCAATTCACGTTCATTCCATACATTCTGCCTGTTGCAGGCATGAATTGCCAAAGTCCCATAGCACCAACTCGGGAACGAATTTGAGGATCTAATCCCGATTCGATGATAGCCAGATATTTGATGTCATCTGGCATTTCATGCTTTTCCAGCGTGCTTTCGAATAAAGGGAAAAATAAATCCTTTCTCGCCAGGATCATTTTGGTATAATCCCTGTTTCGAACGGTAAAGTATTGGATGAAGGAAAAAATCCGGTCGTTTAATTCAAAGGACATCTCGGTGTCCATTTTCTCAACCCTTTCTTTCACTTGATCATAAGTGAAGTCAGGGATATATTCGTAATGGTAATTGGGTTGCACCTCATCTTCGGAAAAGAGTTCAGGAGCAACCAATTGGGTCTCTTGCGAAAAGGCTTTGGAAAAAAAGAGGCTGCTCGCTGCAAAAACGAATAGGATTTTTCTTCTCAAAGCTGTTTTCATTGTCTGATTATTTTGAAATAAGGTTTACTAAATAATTGCTAAAGGCATACAGTTCTACTTCCTTAAATGAGTTTGCAATAACCTGCAAGCCTATTGGCATTCCGTTTTGGTCACTTCCATTCGGAATGGATACCGCAGGAACTCCAGATACGGAAGCCTGAAC
>JABXHZ010000239.1 GCA_013373335.1 Cyclobacteriaceae bacterium
ACTCCATCCAAAGAGACTCCATAAATCAAACCCGCCAATTCTTTAGCGGCATTCTGAAAATTGGGATTGTTGGGCTTTTCCATGACAATTTAGATTTATGATATAAGTTACAATCTATTTCTAAAAAATGCCCATTCTATCTGCCTTATTTCCGCTACAATAATTGAGGAATTCCTGCATGGATTTTTAAAAAAATACAAAAGTGTTGAATATCTATTTTGAAGTTGAGATGAAAAAATTTCCAAGTAAATACTTGAAAAATATTAGGGAGGTGAAGCAACCTTTTTTTCAAAGTCTACATCTACTTATTGTCCAAGGGATTAAGTGTCCGATTTTGCACGATATTGTCTCATATCGGACACGGGAAAAACAATTAAGGAAGCTTTAGAACTGATTTAAGACCATTTTTCCCTTTGGCACATTCTATGAACTATTTTACAAAAACAAACCCATCATGAAACGAAACATTATTCCTGCACTGATTTTATTCCTGTTTTTCCTTGGTCTTTCTGCCAATGCTCAGGAAATAGAAACCCGATCTCCTGGAAATTTTACAAAGGTTGAATCCGGTGGAAGTTGGGATGTCTTTATTTCTTTCGGCAATCGAAATGAAGTTGAAATTGAAGCTGAAAATGTTAGCCTGGATAAAGTCTTGACTGAAGTTGAAAATGGTACGTTGAAACTGAAGCTTAAAAAAGGAAACTACCGAAATGTTCGGCTCAAATTTTATGTAACCATGCAGGAATTGGAGGGAATTGGGTGTTCAGGCTCCGGAACTGTTAGAGTGGAAGAAGATGTCCGAACAGATCAATTGAGTTTAGGAGTATCCGGATCTGGATCCATCATTTTTGAAAAAGTCTATGCTGAAATGATGTCGGCAGGGATTAGCGGATCTGCAGATATTCAAATTAAAGGAGGAACTGTAGATCGCTTAAAAATTGGTCAGTCTGGATCAGGGGATTTTGAAGGAATGGATTTACAGGCTAAGTCTGTAGATGTCGGTAAATCTGGATCTGGCGAAACCTACATTACAGCTTTGGAGAACTTGAAAGTGGGGGCTTCTGGATCTGGAAATGTTTATTACAAAGGAGATCCTCGAACAAATATTTCTGTCTCTGGTTCAGCAAAAGTTGTCAAGAAATAAACTAAACCAGCACCTTAAATAGTGAACCGGTCGACCGTAAGTCGATCGGTTTTTTTATTCCAAGTAGCGATTTAGGACTTTGAATTCATTCATGACTCGGTAGGCCGCTCTGGTGATTTCTGATTGGAAATTAGGAGAATTAAAATCAAAATTTGCTGCTGTATATCCCTGCCAAATAGTGTTTCCCCGTTTTGAATCAATCACATAAATGACCAGCATTCCATTGTTTTGCTTGTATTTTACTTGGTTGTAGGTTTCGCCTTTTTCTCTTTCTTCCTCGGTTTCAAGTTTATTGTCTTCCTGCTCTTCTACAACTCCTGCTCCCTGTCGTTTCAACCAGTAATCAAATTCGGGTTGAACATATCCCCGATACCTTACTGAGTCCATAAATAATTTATAACTAACCAGCATATCCGGCTTTTCTTCTTTTTCTCGAAAACCCTGAGACCCCAATCTTGCCCCAATTGTAGCATTTAAAACAGGAGAAATCAGCATGGTATCTTTTTCGGTTGGCTCTACGAATGCGAAGGTTTTGTACCTTTTGAAATTTCCTTGGTAATTGTAATCATATTCCGTGACATAGTCCTTTTGGGAGAAACAGGATGTCAGCGCCATTAAAATGAAGAAAGACAGCAGGACAGGATATCGCATGACTCAATTCAATTATTGAACAATTTTATTTTGTAACTGAACAGCAAAGAGATGGTTTAAGCCTCTGAACTTCAGTATTCTAAAATTTAGCAAATCCTTTTCAAAAAATTTAAATACTATATTAAATCTTGATGATTTTTGAATTATTCTTTACAAGATTCAGGTTATAAAAAAGCTAATACAACAAATCGTTAATGGAGAAAAGTCATTTTGAAAGACAGCTGGAGGAGGTGAGGAATTGCAGGCTTTGTGAGCAGCATCTTCCATTAGGGCCAAGACCTGTGTTTTCCATTGATCCAAAAAGCAAAATTCTCATTGTGGGACAGGCTCCGGGTACTAGAGTACATGCGACGGGAATTCCCTGGAATGATCCATCAGGAGACGAGCTTAGGCGTTGGCTGGGAGTGGACCGGGAATCGTTCTATAATGCCTCTGTTTTTGGAATTATGCCAATGGGATTTTGCTATCCTGGTAGGGGAAAGGGTGGAGATTTACCTCCTAGACCAGAGTGTGCCCCTCAATGGCATGAATTATTAAAGAATCGGATGCCTGAAATCGAACTTGTTTTATTGATTGGAGCTTACGCCCAGAATTATTACCTCAAAAAAGAAAAGAAGAAATCCCTTCGGGAAACCGTAAAGAACTTTGAGTATTACCTTCCAGAATTTTTTCCATTGGTGCATCCTTCTCCCAGAAACCGAAGATGGATGAAGACAAATCCGTGGTTTGAAGAAGAGGTAGTTCCCTTACTAAGATTTAAAGTTCAGGAAATTTTAAGATCTACTTGATTTTGGTCAGGGATAGAAAAATTAAAGGCAGGATTTTAGTCCTTCTTTAATTGGAGTTGCTTTCCAGCCGAAAGCTTTTTCAAATTTGCTGCTATCCAAACAATAATCCTGATCGAGCTGATAGCGCAACTCCCTAACTTCCTTCAATGGTGAAATAAACCATCCCAAAATCCAAATAGCCCAAGCGGGTAAAACTTTTAGCTTCAAATTTTTTGAAAGTAATCCATTCAAGATTTCCACAATTTCTTCTCCACTGGGATAAGATGAATCGGTTGGTAAATTCCAAGTTTGATTCCATGCGTCGTCCTGAAGGGCTAAGAAAGCAGTTGCTTTTCCAGCATCAGGAATATAGGTGAAGGAATGCTTCTTTTTGCCATCATATAGCCATTGCGGCGACTTATCTGATTTCATTTTCTCAATGACCAATTCATTAAGAAAACTATTTGTAGCATTTGGGCCATAAAAATCCGCTGAGCGGGTAACCATTGCCGAAATGTTTTCTTCTGCTACTTCCTTCCATAGCATTTGCAAAATCTCCATCCTTACTTGGCCCTTTTTACTTGTCGGATTAAGCGGTGTTTCTTCAGTCAAATGACCTACTGCCCCAGGATCACAAGCATACATATTATCGAAAAATACCAGTTTGCATTGATGGGTTATACATGCATCCAAGGTATTTCGCATAATTTTTGGCCACACATGTATCCATGTTTTGGTATTATAGGTTATTCCTGCTACTAAAAAAACCAGATCAGCACCTTCACAAACTTTTTCAATCGCCTCAGCATCTAATAAATCACCGCTGATTAATTCATCATTTTCATTGACCCTTTGAGGCTTTCTACTGAATTGACCCAACTTCCATCCTTTTTGATGCAATTCCTTTGAAACAATTCTGGCAATGTTTCCATTTGCTCCGAGTATTACCGCTTTTTTCATCGTGCAGCTTTTTAATTTTTAATAAGAAGATGGATCTATGGGAAGATTAATATTAGGATTAGAGTCCTGCTAAATCCCATTTTGCAATGGTGTCCTGAATCAATTTCAAGACTTTTGCATTTACTTTCTCAAAGTATTCTTTGGCCTGTGATTCATCAAAATTAGGGTAGCCTTGTCCTTCCTGATACAAACCTATAGATGAAGGAAAAGGTACTGCAGACCAGGATTTATCAGTAGGATAGGCTGTTGCTTGATTTGGATTGTAGCGTTCTTTATGGACTAAGCTTGGGTCGATTGCTTGGATATAAGCAGTTTCATTGAGACCTGCATGGCCTCCATCTTCTTTGAAGACTTCCAATGTAACATCTGACGCATAGCTCCACCAATTGATGACTAAAGTTCTGACGCCCAATTCATTGGAAATATCTCCTGCAATCTTTTGTAGGACAGCTGTTTGTCCTCCTCCATGTCCGTTTAGAATAATGATATTTTTAAATCCATTGCGGGCAAGCCCCTTCAAAATATCGCGGATAAATGGGCCATAGGCCTCCTCCGTAATTTGGAAGGCCCCTGGGTAGTTTGCCATGGAACCGGTAATTCCATAATTCAATGTTGGCGCAACCATAGCATTTAAATCATCGGCAATATCCATGGCCATAGCATGGGGAGCTGTATTATCTGCACCATTGTTGATGACGCCATGAGGTTCGAGAGTTCCTGTAGGCAAAAGAACGGTTTGGATTTTTTCGGGTACAAATTCCGCAAATTCCATCCAGTTTATTCGATCCATTTCGCGGGTTGTTGGAGATTGAGCATTCGAGAGAGAAAGACTGAATAGGTAGATGAATAGAAAGGCAAGATTTTTCATGATTAAGGATTGGATTTACTTATTTCAAATTCCGATAATTTCTTCAAGAACAAAAATAAATGTGGACTATAAGACTATTTTATACACACTAAATGGTTGGAGTTGAGGGCAATGTAGAAGCTCTTGATGCTCAAATTCTTCCAAAAACCACATTCCGATTTTCTCCATTACGCGTCGGGAAGCAGTATTGGCAGAAGATGCATAAGAGTATACTTCTTTTAGCCCAATTTTTTTCGCATAATCAAGACATGCAGCAGCTCCTTCGGAAGCTAATCCCTGATTCCAGAATTTTTTATCAAACCTCCAACCGATATCCACGCAAGGAGTAAAACTGGCAGGAAAGTTCTTTCTATTAAGACCAAGAGTACCAACCAATTCTCCAGTCTGTAAATAGTCCACAGCAAAATAGCAAAAGCCTTCTTTTTCAAAGACTTGATTCATCTGATCCATTTTGGCTTTGCTTTCTTCCCTAGTAAGGATTTTTTCGAAAAAAAGCATGATTTCCGGGTCTGCATTCATGGCTGAAAAGGTGTCCAAATCAGCATCTTCCCAAGTTCTAAATCCTAATCTTGGGCTGGAAAAAAGATATTTTTTCATCTATTCTAGTTCTGAAAAAAGTGAATGCATGTCTAACCTTCGAGTATACATGACAAGATTTCCATCTTGATCTTTGGGCCACAACTCCTTGGGCTTATCCCAGTATAATTCAACACCATTTTGATCCGGGTCATCTAGATAAATGGCTTCTGAAACTCCATGATCTGCAGCTCCTGTCAATGGATATTCTTTTTCCAAAATTCGTTTGGTCAAGATTGCCAAGTCCTTTCTGCTCGGAAATACTATCGCGGTATGAAACAATCCGGGATAATGTATTGGTGCAGGGCCACTCCCTTTGCTTTGCCAGGTATTCAAACCAATATGGTGGTGATATCCTCCGGCTGAATAAAGGCTGCCTCCCTTCCATATCGCATGGTTAATTCAAATCCCAGCAGTCCACAGTAAAAGTCCAGGCTTTTTTCTAAATCACTTACTTTTAAATGAACATGTCCGATTTGAGTAGCTGAAGGGATTTGATAATTCTCCATTCTTTGATGATTAATGAGGCTACCAATTTGGTCGGATTCCCGGAGCAAACGGAAATCTAAGACTTTTAAAATACTCCAAGTCCCCTTTTGGTTTTTCAATTTCCTCTGGGAAAGGCAGGTTGGAGAAGGTTTGAAAATATAGCAAGCAGGCATTTCTCCACCATTCTGCCTCTTGGATTTGGA
Organism: Cyclobacteriaceae bacterium; assembly: GCA_013373335.1. GTDB lineage: Bacteria > Bacteroidota > Bacteroidia > Cytophagales > Cyclobacteriaceae > Algoriphagus. The sequence goes on from JABXHZ010000239.1 coordinate 5,659, forward strand.
TAGCCAAAAGTTGAGAGACATGGGAGAATTGTTCTGCATCTATTAAACCCTCTAAAGAATCCCAGTTTCGTTTCATTTCTCGAGCGGATTTAACACCTGAATCGTAATGCAGCCCTATTTCATCCCAAAGGGTTCTCCTTGATTTGAGTTTAAAATCCCAAGGCACATGGTGAAACCATAACAGAAATTTTTCTGGAATTTGATTAGGGTTTGACCAGTTAGACGCAATCTCAGGTGCATACTGCCCCAATGCATTACTTCCGGTGCTTGTTCGATCAAAACCTATTCCCTGCGAATCCGCTCGGTGATAATATACTGAAGTCCAATCTGCTCTTCCACCTTCTACCCAAGGGCCTGGTCCATAATGATGGCTTCTACCCATCAAATGATGAAGTCCTAAAGGAGTCATGTAATTGACAGCGGCTTCATGGGATGATTGCATAATGGATGAAATATTTCTCTGAACTTCTGGATTTTGACCAAAGGTCAAATCGATCCATTCTTTTGCGATTTCGGATGAATTCAGATAAGGGTCCCATGCTAATTTCCCAAAGGCATACCAATTTGCTTGACCAAACAAATGACCTGTCCAATTTCTATCCGTTCCAATATTCGACACGCCTGCCATAAGGGTTAAGTTTTTATTGCTGGAGGAACCATCTATGATGCTCGCTACAGTTGCGTTGGAAGTAGGTCTGTAAGTTGGGCTTTGAAGAACTTCCTCCCACATAGGACTTAAATAAACCAATTGAGTAGCCTGTCCAAGGTACTCTTGGGTAATTTGAAACTCCATTCCCAAGTTCGTTTTTTCTACCGCTCCAAAAAGGGGATGAAAAGGTTCCCGAGGTTGAAAATCGATGGCTCCATTTTTCACCTGAATAATGACATTATCCAAGAATTTTCCATCCAAAGGCTCAAATTCCAAATTTGCCTGTTTATGACGGTCTTCGTCGATCTCATGGGAATACACAAAAGCTCTCCAAATCACAATCCCCTCATGAGGAGCCAAGGCCTCTGCCAACATATTGGCTCCCTCTGCATGATTTCGACCATATTCATGCGGACCGGGCTGACCTTCGGAATTTGCCTTAACTAAAAATCCACCAAAATCTGGAATTTCTTTGTAAATAAGATCCACTCGCTCTTTCCAGAATTTCCGGACTTCGGGATCAAGAGGATCCGCTGTTTCAAGGTTACCCATTTCAATGGGCGCAGAAAATCTCGCTGTTAAGAAAACCTGTATTCCATAAGGCCTAAATAGATCTGCTAATACCTTTACCTTTTCAATAAAGTCTTCCCGTAAAACCCATGCATTTGCATTTACATTGGTTAGAGATACAGCATTGATTCCTAAGCTAGCATTTGCTCTGGCATAATCGATATACCTAGGGTCTACATATCCGGGTAGACGGTGCCAGTCCCAAATAGAAAAGCCGGCATATCCTCTCTCCACGGTTCTGTCCAGATTATCCCAATGATTTAACATCCGAAGTTTGATTTTTGGACTATCGGATTTTTCAGTGGTAGAATCGAATGTTTCAGTTTGGATACTTCTTAAAAAATCAAAGACACCATACAAAACCCCTTTTGGGGTGTTTCCTATGATAGCATAATGAGATTCTCCATTATGATTTAATGGACCCCGCCAATACCCCTCGTCTCCTAAGTCTTTGATTTTAGCCTGATGGTCAAGTCCTAAAAACTGAGAAAGTTCGGAGCGGGTTCCTATCCATAAATGGCTCTCTTGATTTAAATTTTTGAATTCGGGTTCTCGATTGAAAAATCCCCAAGAAGCCAATTCTAATTCCTTTTGAATGAGATCGTAAGTAGGGTTTTTGCCAAAAAAATATATGCCTCCAAACAGAGGTTTTACCTCGTTGCTTAAACTTGAATTCTCAATAGGCTGGTAGTCCAGCCAAAGTTTGTACCCGTCTTTTGAGAATCCCTGGCTAATCAGAAAAGTGAAAAAAAGGATTAATACAATTCGGTTTTTCATAGGTTTATTGTTTGGGTTTGGAAAATGCAAAAAATTGATAGGATTTGCTATTTGATTTTGGAGGAACGGCTTAGATTTTCCTGAAGGTTTCTGTGACATTTGCTGTCATTGGTTGGGTATTAAGTATTAGTCTTTTCTATCTTAGAACTTCGATTTTTAAACTATGAATACCCTGACAAATCCATTTATAATTTATAAATCTTCTGCTGGGTCTGGGAAGACCTATACCTTGACACTGGAGTACTTAAAGCTTGCTCTTCAGCAGCCTCAAACTGCGTTCAAACATATTTTGGCAGTGACCTTCACCAATAAGGCAACCCAGGAGATGAAAGAGCGGATTTTAAAGGTTTTGGGCCAGTTAAGTCGAAAGGAAATTTCGGGCTCAGAATTGGAAAAAGTCTTGATGGAGTCCTTGGGTTTGGGTCCGGAGGAACTTCAATCAAGAGCCAAGCAAACACTCCTTCATATCCTTCACGGGTATGGGTATTTCGCTGTCAGCACCATCGATTCATTTTTTCAACTGGTGATCCGATCTTTTGCCAGGGAAATGGACCTGCAAGCCAAATTTGATCTCGAAATGGATACAGATGCCGTTTTGGAGCGATTGGTGGACCGACTTGTAGAGAAGGTTAGTCGGGATAAAAATCTAAGGACTTGGCTGGTAGACTATGCCAAGGAGCAGATTGAAAATGAAAAGTCCTGGGATATCAGATCTGGAATCAAAAGTTTGGGTTCTGAAATATTTAAGGAAGGTTTTAAGGCATATAGACTACTTTTTCAACAGAGTGTAGCCCAAGAAGGCTTTCTTGGGGAATTCCGCCAATACATCCGATCTGAGCGAGCCAAATTGAAAGTCGAAGCTGAGTCCATGAAGCAGAAAGCCGAGGAAATCCGTGTCGCTCATGGTTTGGAATGGACGGATTTTAAAGGAGGGACTAGAAGTTTTGCTCTAAACTTTGGAAGACTTGGCGACCCTGAAAAACCTTTTACGAAATTAGAAGCTTCAAGAATAGAAAAGTTGAATGATCTCTCTGAGTGGGCTTCAAAAACTTCAAAACTTTTATCGCAAATCGAAAATTCATACTCGAATGGTTTGTTGGAAATATTAAATCAAATTCCCGTCAAACAGATTCAATGGAATACATTCGAAGCCTTACACCGAAATTTAAATGCCTTTGGCGTTTTTAGAGACCTGATTTTGGAGTTGCGAGAGCTGAAGGATGAAGAAAGTATTCTTCTGATTTCGGATGTGAATGACTTTTTGCAGGAGATTACCAAAGACAATGATGCGCCATTTATTTATGAAAAAATAGGCAATCAATACCGCAACTTTCTGATTGATGAGTTTCAGGATACTTCTGAGTTTCAGTGGTCAAGCTTTAAGCCTTTGCTTGAAAACTCACTTGCCTC
>JABXHZ010000008.1 GCA_013373335.1 Cyclobacteriaceae bacterium
TCCAGTTCTTCAAGCCTACGCCGAAGTTTTTCAACTTCCAGCGATGACATTCCTCTAGCTTCCGCCATTTGCAAAAATTCAAATGTAGAAAGCCCTGCTTCATTAGCCCTTCGGATTAATTCTTGAATCTGCTGATCCGATAACTCATCGACTTGGATGGTTCGAATATCCAGATTTTCCTGAGCTGAAGAAGGGAAATGTGTCCCAAAAAGCAAAAGGGAAACAAGAAGGAAAAAATAAGGAATGCGTAAAGTTATTTTCATGTGAAAATTCCGACCTGGGTGAAATTCAAGCAAATATGCGACTTAAAAATCCATGAATTTCCTCTTTAAACCAAAAATAGTTCCAAAAAGCTGGTTATTCATTGTCTCCTTGGCTTACTCCGTACAGTTTTTGCAAATTTCTATTTGACTTCGATCTTGAAGCAATTGCCTTCGAAAAGCCTGATAGGAGTCTGATTTCCAAATTTGTTTCAGCGATTCCGAAGCAAAAGTCCCCATCACATGCTGAGCATCCTTATCAAAGCAACAAGGGACCACTTTCCCATCCCAAGTGACTACCGCGCCCTGCCACATTCGCCAGCATTTGTTTTCGATTTTTTTCTTCAATTTCCATTTTCCGTTCCCATCGGGAATATACCTCGAATAACCCAAGTCAGAAGGAATCAAGTCAGACCCATTTTCAAAATCATAGATTTGGGTGGTTTTAAGTTGCAATTCATCCACACCTAACTTTTTGGCCCATTCTTTCAATGCAGGAATTTGATGCTCATTTTGTCCAGTCACTAAAAATTGCAGAACCACTCTCGGAAATTTCTGCCCCGACACTTTTCGCTTTTTAAGTAATAATTTCAATCCTTCCTCCACCTTGGAAAGACGTCCTCCAACACGGTATTGCTCATAAACCTCTTGGGTAATTCCGTCCATCGATACGATTAGCTGACGGAGTCCACTTGAAAGTAGAAGAGCAATCCGTTTTTCATCCAAGTAATGCGCATTGGTAGAAGTAGAAGTGAAAACTCCTTGAGAATGAGCAAAGGAAACCATTTCCAAAAACTGAGGATTCAAAAAGGGTTCACCTTGAAAGTATAAATGAAGCCAAGTAAGTTGATTCTTCACTTGATGGATGACGGATTGAAAAAGTTCCGGCTGAAGCATTCCGGTTGGCCGGGTGAATGATCGAAGACCTGATGGGCACTCCGGACATCGTAGATTACAACTCGTTGTAGGTTCAATACTCAAGGTTGTAGGTTTACCCCAAATAATGGGCTTTTTTAGTAATCGGCTAAGCTGAAAAGAAGCACCTAAAAGAAAAATATTCCAGACCTTTGACCAGGAAAGGAGTTGAAAAAAAGCATACGCTGTCAGAATTTGATTTTTCACAGCAGAAAATAAATCATTCTACAACGAAGACCCAAAAGTATACTGAAAAGTAAAGCTTCACGTTCCTTTGAAAAAGCCTGAATTCCTTACTTTTGATTCAAAATTTTCAATTATGAAAAAGGTACCTCTGCTTGTAATCGGAATAGTACTCCTGATTTTCTTTTCCTGCGGAAGCAAAAACGAAACCTGCGAATTGAATTCGGAGATTCTTTCTCAGGATTTGGATATAGAAGTCATTCGCTTGGAACAAGAGTTTTTTGCAGCAGATTCAAAGGAGGACTTTCAATACTTATTGGAAAACTATCCGGAATTCACCAAAATCTACCTACAGGCGGATCTTTATTCTTCTGTAGACTCTTTAACGACTGATTTACTTCGAATCCATCAGGATTCAGCCATGCAGGTTTTGAATGACTCTGTTCAATTTGTATATGCAGACTTTTCTGATGTAGAGAAAGAGTTGGAAAATGCCTTCAAGTACATTCGACATTATTTTCCAGATTTCCAGGTTCCAAAAATCTATACATTCGTTTCAGGTTTCAATTCGGATCTTGTGGTTACGGAAGAACTCATCGTCATAGGCTTGGATTACTTTCTTCCTGCTACGCACTCTTTTCAGCCGGAATTACCCCGGTATATGGCAGAGCGCTATGAGAAAGCCTACATCGTTTCCATGATTGTTACAGCAATTTCTGCCCGGTATAATCAGACAAACCCTTCTGACAATTCCATGCTGGCTGAAATGATCTATTATGGAAAAGCCTATCATTTCACCAAGGCCATTCTTCCCTGCACTTCCGACCAATTTATTATTGGCTATACCCCAGATCAGATTGCCGAATCCTTTGCCAATGAGGAATACATTTGGGCTCATTTTGTAGAAAATGAATTGCTCTACGAAACCAATCCCTTTGAAATTCGCAAATACATGGGAGAAGCTCCATTTACCGATGCCATCAGTACAGTTGCGCCAGGAAGATTAGGCCGTTGGTTGGGCTGGAATATAGTGGATGATTATGTGTTTAATCAGGAAGTTTCCCTACCCGAGTTGATGCGAAACAGCAATGCTGAGGAAATTTTCAGGCAGTCAGGATATAGACCTCGTCCCCCAGCATAGGCGGGTTTTTGTCTGGTTGAATCACTGCCAACAAGCGTTGAACCGCTAGTTCTTTTCGGAAGTATTTCTCCGCCAGACTACGGGCATTTTGTTGCATCCGTTGAATCTCTTCCTGATTGTTTTCAAGCCGTTCTAGCTCCTCAAAACAGGAATTTATTTTACTAGGCAAGCAGCTTAGCCCGAGTCCATGCTGTTTCACCAATTGATGTACCCATCCTTTGTGATTGACCAAAATGGCTTTTCCAGCTGCTAAGGCATCAAAAAATTTATTAGGGCTATTGGTTTTCAAAACAGGCAGATGCGCAAAAGAAATCCAAGCAAAATCCGAAACAGCAAGTAGCTCATTTACCTGCTCTTTGGACCCAAATGGGAAAAAATATACCTTATCTAGTCCTTTTAGTTTGGCTGATTGGATCAAAGATTCCCGATGACTGCCATCTCCCATGATCAAAAACTGCCAAAGTTTTTCTTTTTGTTTCGCCTTTTCTGCTAAATCCAACAACTCTTCAACCCCATTTACCTGACCAAGAGCACCGGTATAAGCAATGGTAAGCACCTCTTTCAATCCCCATTTTTTCAAACTCGTTTTGGGTTTTTCCTGAGGATAAAAACGATCCAAATCTGAAAAATTTGGAATTATACTGGTTCTTTTCCCTGGGCAAATTTGCTGAACATGCTGAGCTATACCGGGAGAAAGAGCAACTAGAGATAGGGATTGATTGTAGATTTTCTTTTCTAGGTTTCGTAGCAAACGAATCAGAAAAGGATTCTTAATCGCCCCGACTTGAATTGGGGCTTCTGGCCAAATATCTCGAATTTCAAAAATGAAGGGAATAGCCAAGCGCTTTTTTGCCCAAAGCCCAATCAGCCCCGTAGTCAAAGGAGTCGAACTCACATATAAAAGATCTGCACGCCCAAGTTTTTTTAATAAGCCACGAGACCTTCTTACAAAATCCAAAAAGGCCCAAGCTCTTCGAAAAAAACCAAATCGCTGATCATATGGAACCGGTAAATAATGCACTTTGAAGCCTTCGATCCATTGTTGGTCATAATTGCGAATGTTTTTTCCACTGATTACCTCAACCTGAATTCCCGCATCGGTCAGTCCCTTTGCGAGGTGAAAAGACCGTACAGCCCCTCCTTCATCAGGGGTGCGGAAATATTGGTGGATGTAAATAACCTTCATGGTTTTTGCAATTTCAGCCATTCGGCCAAAAGAAAGAAATTATAGATAGTCAAAAAGTGTGTTCGGGTATAATCCTGTGGTCTTGAAAGAAGGGCTTTCGTGTTTTCTGGCAACTCCTTTTTATACGTTCTTTCAAATTCCTGGACCGTCGAAAAGACCCATTTCGAAAATTCATTAGACTCACTGAACCATTCCAATAAAGGTAACCCAAAGCCTAATTTTTTGCGATTGGCTACCCAGCCCAAATCCAAATCTTGAAGACTTTGACGGATCCATTTTTTACCAATCAGATCCTCTTCATCGTTAATTTGCTCCCAAAAATTCAACATTCCTTGGTCCAAGTAAGGAGATCTTCCTTCCACTCCATGAGCCATCAAAGCATTGTCTTGGATTTTCAGAATATCCTGAACCAGATAGATTTGCCTGTCAAAGTCCAGCATTTGTTTATAGAGGGGCAATTTCTTTCTAAAAACCCGCTCATAATCTTCAAACAAATCCGAAGAAAGCGTTTCCAAAGCAGAAAAATTCAAAAAGGTCTTTCGAGGGTCCGAATCAATTCCTGAGAAAAACTTTACCCAATTTCTTCCAAAAGGGAGTTTCCCGACAAAATCAGGTAAATGAAGCAATAGGCCTTTATTATTCAAATATGTATGAAACGCTTGATGCCGCTGATAGCCTCCCCAAAGTTCATCTGCACCAGCCCCAGAAATGAGAACTTTTACGGATTCCTTGGCTTTTTTACCAATCAGCCAAATTAAAAAACTGGCCGAGTCCCCAACTGTATAATCCAGATTTTGCAGGTATTCTTCCCAATTTTCCTGAAAGACTGTTCGGTTAACCTCTACAGATACTTGCTCAAAAGGGAGCTTCTGATTAAGCTTTTTTACTGCAGGGCCATCATCGTATTTCTTTTGGACAGCCTTTTCAAACTGTGCGGTAAAAGCCGGTAGGGGAACACCTGTTTCATAATACCAAAGAGCATACAGCAAAGTACTATCCGAGCCACCACTTAGGAGCATACCCAATGGGACATCCGCATGAAACTGTTTTAGAACAGCATCCTTTAACAGTTCTGTGAACCTGTTTTGGTTTCTTTCCTTTTCAACTTTCTTGTTTTTTGGAATATCATCCCATCGAAAAGCAGATTGATCTCGAATTAGACTAAAACGAGCAGGTTTCCATTCTTTTACTCCTTTGAAAAAAGTCTTGCCCGGCTGTGGTGTCCGGAAGAAATGAAAATACTCTACTTGAACCATATCAACAGTGGGACCAAGCAGTTTTGCAATTCCTCTACTTTCTGAAGAAAGGATTAATGAATCATGGGTTTGGTGGTAATAAAGTGGTTTTTCCCCATTCCTATCCCTTGCAACCAAAATATTTTGGGCTGCCAAATCGACAAAGACGAGGGCAAACATCCCTTCTAACTTTTCCAACCCGGCTGTTCCAAA
>JABXHZ010000336.1 GCA_013373335.1 Cyclobacteriaceae bacterium
TTGACTTGATTGGGGCAAATATTACCGAGTTTATAGAAGCACCCGGTGACCTGAGCAGAAAGAAAAACGTTCCTGAAAAACACGAGGATATTATTCGATTTGCATTTAAAAGATGCCCTTTTAATCACCCTACTGTCTTCTTTAGAAAATCGGCCATTTTGGAGGTAGGATCTTATCAATCAATGATCTTGTTTGAGGATTATTACTTATGGTTTCGATTGATTAAGGCGGGAAAGAGATTTCATAATCTTCAAGATTCTCTGCTTGATTTTCGACTAGGAAAAGATATGCTGGGCCGTAGACAGGGCTTGCAATATGGCTTAAATGAAGCAAGGTTTTTTCTACTTGCATATCGAGAAGGACTAATACCATTCAATTCACTAGTTCGATTTCTTCTTCGATTTCCTATACGTATTATGCCTCGTTGGTTCACCTTGTTTGTTTATAATACCTTTTTGAGGAAATAAATTTGAAAAAAGGTCTCCTTTTTGTTGGGTCTTGGCTCATTCTTTTCTTGAAGTCATATAGTCAACAGCTCAATGTTGGCCTTCCGATTTATGAAGAGTATTATCGGAGGCAACAGTTGGCTGGAGAGCTAGGTAGTATGCATTCCTTTATGGTTCGTCCATTGAGGTTGCCAGAATTAAAAAAGGATTTGGAGGACGATCTATTTCTTCACATCGAAGAAGACGCGAAAATAGATTTATTAGCTCTTCCTTTAATATCTCAAAATACCTACAATTCCAAGAGACCGTACGGTTGGGGTAATAAAGGGATGCTTCCCAATGTTGGGTTTCAGACATATCTAAGTACAGGGATATTTGCAAAACTTGGATTTTTTGAATTACAATTGCAGCCGGAGTTTGTTTTTGGACAAAACAGGCCATTTATAGGCTTTGGGAGTGATTTTTCGACCCCAGTTCTACAATCAAGGTTCTTCTATTGGAATAATGGAGATTACCCTGAGCGATTTGGGACGAGTTCAAATAGTCGTGCATGGTGGGGACAATCTTCAGCAAAATTTAATTTCATCGCCTTTGCTATTGGAATTTCCACTGAAAATATTTGGTGGGGGCCAGGGCAATTCAATTCACTGACATTTAGCGATAATGCAGAGGGTTTTCCGCATATTACTTTAGAGACCAGAAAGCCTGCAAAAACCTTCCTTGGGAATTTTGAAGGTCAATTGATTGTGGGACGTCTGGAAAATAGTTTGCAGCCGCCTACACAAATTGATTTTTTGAATCAACGATACTTCAAAGAATTTGATGGCGATTGGCGGTATTTAAATGGAATTTCGATCAGTTATAATCCCATATTTCTCCCAAATCTGTTTTTTGGTTTTAGCAGGACCTTTCAACAGTACAATAGCCTCAAAGGAGTTAAGTTTTTAGATTGGTTTCCGATTTTTGAAGTATTTCAAAAGGAAGGCTTGTTTTCAAATGGTAATTCCGTTAGCTATGATAGCAAAGGTCAGGATCAGCAAGTTGTAGTTTCTTTTAGATACTTGGTTCCCTCAGCCAAATTTGAAATTTATGGAGAATATGGGCGTAGAGATCACGCTTTTAATTGGCGGGAGTTTATTCTTAATCCCGAACATGCCCGAGCGTATTTGATTGGCTTTCAAAAATTGATAGCCTTAAAGAACGCGGATGATTTCCTTCAAATAAGAGGAGAATACACCCACCAGCAGGAATCTGTCAATCGGTACATTCGGTATCCTGGCCTAATAGGTAATCAGACTTGGCATACGCACGGGCTTGCACGAGGCTTTGTGAATAGGGGGGAAGCTTTGGGAGTAGGAGCCGGAGTGGGATCGAATGTAATGACCTTCGAAATATCAAAAGTCTCTAAACTTAATAAGCGGGGAATCCTTCTAGAACGTCTTGCAAATCATCAGGATTTCTTCTACCGAGCATTTGGTAGAAGTTCTGGGAGACAGCCATGGATTGACTACAGTATCGGTTTATTGTGGGATCATTCTTTCGAAAAATTGACTATGGGGACTAAAATTCAACTTATCTCCAGTTACAATTATCAGTGGAAATCGAATTTAAATGGAAGTCGAGATTTTGTACAAAATGAGCTTGATTTTGCACTCTATTTAAATCTAAATCTTCTCTATCGGTTTGGGAATTGAAATTGGAAGTAGAGGTTTTTTTTCAAGCCTTTTCTATTAGTTTTGCCCTGAGTTTGAAGTGAGTAACTTTGGTACTCACTTTTTATCTTTTCGGTCCTCAGTATAAGTTGATTTTGAGGACTGAAAAGGATTATGACTAGTAGACTTCTAGGTTTCAAGGTGAATTGGAACTGAAAGGGCGAAGCTGTACTAGGATTTTAACTTATAAAACTATTAGTATTTATGCTTAAACCACTTAATGAATCAAAAATCGGTATCATAGGACTTGGATATGTGGGTCTGCCATTGGCTGTAGAATTTGCCAAAAAGTTCCCTGTTATCGGTTTTGATATAGATCAAAAGAGGATAAATGATTTAAATAATGGGCACGATTTCACGCTAGAGGTAGAAGATGAATTACTTCAATCAGTTCTAGTGAATAGTAGACCAGAAATAGGGTCAAAAGGACTGTTTAATACGGCTGTATCTGAGGATCTATCAGATTGTAATATTTATATTGTTACAGTTCCAACCCCTACAGATAGGCACAACCGCCCAGTATTGACTCCGATGATCAAGGCTTCGGAGAATATTGCAAAATATCTCAAAAAGGGAGATGTAGTCATCTATGAATCTACGGTATACCCAGGGGTGACAGAAGATGATTGTGTACCTGTTTTAGAGAGAATCTCAGGATTAAAATACAATGAAGACTTCTTTGCAGGTTATTCACCAGAGAGAATCAACCCTGGGGATAAGGAACATACCGTTGCCAAAATCCTGAAAGTGACGTCAGGAAGCACGCCGGAGGTTGCTGAGTACGTTGATCAGCTTTACAAAACAGTAATCATCGCAGGTACGCATAAGGCTTCTTCAATTAAGGTCGCCGAAGCTGCAAAAGTGATTGAAAACTCACAACGCGATATCAATATTGCCTTCGTAAACGAACTTTCAAAAATCTTCAATCTTTTAGGTATCGATACTAATGAGGTCCTTGAGGCTGCCGGTACTAAGTGGAATTTCTTGAAGTTTAAGCCGGGTTTGGTTGGTGGACATTGTATTGGAGTTGATCCTTTTTATCTTGCTCAAAAAGCCCAAGAAGTAGGGTATCATCCAGAGATCATATTGGCAGGAAGAAGGCTTAATGATAGTATGGGTAAGCATGTAGCTACTGAAACGATTAAACACATGATGCGCAAGGATCTAAAAGTAATCGACTCAAAAGTTTTGATTTTAGGCTTTACCTTTAAAGAGGATTGTCCAGATGTTAGAAATACCCGTGTTATAGATATTTATCGCGAATTAAGATCATTTGATATGGAAGTTGATGTTTATGATCCTTGGGCTAATGCTTTTGAAGTTAGGCATGAGTACGGATTGGATTTATTACCAAGTTTAATTGAGATTAATTCTTACTCAGCGATTATTTTGGCAGTTGCTCATAAAGAATTCAAAGACTTAAAAATTGAAAAATCTGATCAACAGGTGGTTTTTGATGTAAAGGGCGTTTTACCAAAAGAAAATGTTGACGCTAGGCTTTAGTAAAATATCATCAAAAACAAAAATCTAAGTTTATTCTTATTTTTGGATTCTATTAAAAACTTCTAATTCATTTTCTATTTAATGAGAAATTTTCTAAATGCTTTTACTTTAAGCCTTGGAATAGGCGTTCTACTCTTTTCATGCGTTTCTAATGAAAAGTTAATTTATATGCAGGATCTTGAAGAAAGTGATGGGCCCTTGGTAGAGTCTAGTTCAAAATATCCCTATCAAACAGAGGAATATTTACTTCAGGTAAATGATATAGTAGAAGTAAATATTAAAACGACTGATGAGAGGTTAAATTTAGTTTTTAGCGCTGTGAATAACGATGCCCAAAATCAAGCCATGATGGGGGGGAACCAAGGGGCCGGGGATGCGTTTTTCATGAATGGATATACTCTTGATGAAGAAGGAATGGTAGAAATTCCATTGATAGGTAAAGTCAAATTCCTGGGTTTAACAACTGAAGAAGCCAAAAAGGTCGTTGAAGAAAAGGTTTCGAAAATTATAAATCCTGGAGAGTTTTTTATTAGAGTAAGATTAGGAGGAATACGATTTAGTGCATTAGGTGAATTTAATCAGTCAGGAAAATATACAATATTGCAAAATAGAGTAACTATTTTTGAGGCAATAGCATTTGCAGGTGATTTGAGTAGAGTTGCTAAAAGAGACGAAGTTTACTTGGTGAGGCAATATCCTGATGGGTCACAAATTCATAAAATAAATCTTTTAGATAGGAATTTGCTGGGTTCCGAATATTATTTTTTGAGGCCCAATGATATGATTTATGCAGAACCTATGAAAGTAAGAGAAATTGGTGCGGGAAATAATTTAGTTGAGACCTTAACTCTATTAACGACTTCAATTACGGCGATTGCATTAATACTAACATTAGTAAAAAATTAATTTTAAAAATATGAGTTCTGACCTAGAGGAAAGCGATTTTTTCCATGAGGAAGATAGTAGTTTTGATCTAAAAGCGCTTTTTCCAAAAATTCTCAAAATATGGCCCTTTATTTTAGGAAATATTGCCATATTTCTTGGAGCAGCTTTTTACTATACGAACACAACTGTCCCTGCCTATCTTGTATCTAGTAAATTTTTTATTAAGGAGCAGGAAAGTGCATTGTCTCTTTTCGAAAATCCCGCTTTGGGAGGGCAACAAGGTATTGGGATTACCAATGAAATTATCATCCTAAAGTCTAGACCAATTGCCGAGGCAACACTTGTCCAATTGGATTTTGATGTGGAATATTATGAGCAAGGCAGATTTATAAAAAGGGAAGTTTTCCGAAAAACCCCTATTGTTGTTGAAGTGGATTGGGATTCACCTCAATTATTGGATGGAATGATTGAGGTGAGATGGGAAAATCCAGAGGAATTTACTCTTGTATTTGACGACAAAAATTACTCTCAATATTTTCCGGATGGAAGTATTAGGGAGGGAATCCCAAATACAGGAGGAACCTATAAGTTCAACGAATGGATTGAAACTCCACAATTCAAAGTCAAAATCAGCAATACGTCAAACCAAGATTCAGGTCAGGCATATTATAAGGTTAGAGATAAAAATTACCTAATAAGTAAGTATTCTGGAGGATTGATCGTGGATTTGGAAGAAAAGAATTCTTCTATTTTAAATTTAAGTATGGCAGTTCCTAATATTGAAAAAGGGCAAACTTACTTAAATGCCTTGATGGAAACATATCTGGAGCTTGAGCTTCAGGAGAAAAATGAAATTGCTAATAGGACGATCAATTTTATTGACAAACAAGTAGCTGGAGTAGCCGATTCATTATCTCAGTTTGAAAACAAAATTCAGAATTTTAGATCTAGCAATAAGATTTATAACCTGAATAATGAGAGTAGCACTGTTTATAGTGCCTTAACCGAAATTGAGGCAGATCTGGCTAATGCAAATTTAAAGAGCAGATATTATCAAAGTCTGAAAGATTACTTAGTAAGGGAGAATTATAATGAAATAGTAGTGCCTTCTGGTTTGGGTATTGAAGATCCTTACCTGAATGGCTTAATTGAAAATTTACTTTCTGTTCAAGTTGAGAGGTCAAGGTTAATGGCGACTCAGACTGAATTATCTCCAGCAGTTAGGGAAGCCAATAAAAAGCTTGATGACCTTAATAAGTCCATCAGGGAAATTCTAGATAATGTGGACTTGAATAATAAGATGACGATTACTGATTTAGAGCAAAGAAAATCAGAGATTGAGTCTTCATTTAGAAATCTTCCACAGGCAGAACAAAATTTGATCGCTTTGCAAAGGCAGGCGGATTTATCTGAAAGCATTTATAATTTTTTAAGCGAGAAAAGAGCTGAATCGGCAATTACTAAGGCCTCAAACAGACCTAACAATAAAATAATCGAATTTGCGAAAACTATTGGGGGGCCTGTTTCTCCAAAGCCTCAGCGTAACTATCTGTTTGCATTTTTCTGTGGGTTGATTCTCCCAATTATGTTTGTAGTAGCAAGGGAATTGTTTAGAGTCAAAATTGAGGACATTTCTTATTTGGAGAAACGACTTAAAATTCCAGTGATTGCAACTATCCTAAAGAATAAGGAAGAAAGCAACTTGGTAGTTTTTAAAAATGGAAAATCAGGCATTTCAGAATCTTTCCGATCCCTTAGGGCCAATATTAGGTATTTGATGCAGAAAGATAAGCAAGTTACGGTCATGCTAACTTCCACCATTTCAAGTGAAGGGAAAACTTTCTGTGCGATGAACTTAGCCTCAGTTTATTCATTGACCGGTAAAAAAACCATTCTGGTAGGCTGTGATATGAGAAAACCTAAGATTTTTGATGATTTTGGAATTAAAAATGACATAGGATTATCGACTGTTTTGAGTAATCAGGTAGGAAATTGGAGTGAAGCGGTTCAAAAGTCTGAATTCGATAACCTAGATATTTTGGTGTCTGGCCCTATCCCTCCAAATCCAGCAGAATTGCTGTCTGGTTCGAATTTTGAAAAACTTGTTTCGCAACTGAAAGAGGTTTATGATGTAATTATTTTGGATACTCCTCCAATTGGTTTGGTGAGTGAAACCATCGAGTTATTGAATTTTGTAGATCTTACTCTTTTTGTATTCAGACAGGATTATAGCCAAAGAAATTTTATTGATGCGCTTAACGGATTGAAAACTGGGAAAGGTATTAAGAATATATATGCGCTGTTTAATGGAGTTGATGGCAAAGGCGTAACTTATGGTTATGGGTATAGCTATGGTTACGGTTATGGATATTATAGCGACGACAAAAAAAAGTAAAAAGTAATCTGAAGCAATTCTAATTGAAGTTGATTTCAAAATACTTTAAACATTTTATTTTCTTTTATTCCTACCTAGGGAATAGAATTATTTTTCTAGTAGCATTAAGTTTAGTCGGTGGATTTTTGGATGGTTTTGGTTTAGCCTTATTCATCCCATTGATCCAAGTAGCGGGAAAAGCACAGATAGATAAGGTGGAAGCGGAAGAGTCTCTAGGATCGTTAAACTTTTTGCTGGACTTTATTGCCTGGACAGGTTTTGAATTGACTGCTGTTGTAATTCTAGTCTTCCTTTTACTCATTTTTATTGTAAAAGGGCTTTTTAAATACTTAGAAAGCCATTATAAAGTGGTTGTTCAGATGTTTTTTGTCAGGAAAATTAGATATCAAATGGTAGATAGTCTTGGCGATATGGAGTATCGAAATTTTCTAGGCTTGGACGCAGGCAGGGTTCAAAACACACTTTCGGGTGAGATTTACAAAATAGTTTCAGCTTATGTAGCTTATTTTAATACGCTCCAGTCTTTTGTTTTACTTTTAGTTTATGTGGTTTTGGCTTTACTTGCAAATTTTCAGTTTGCTTTAGTTGTCAGCGTAGGTGGATATTTATCAAATCTGATTTTCAAAATCATTTTTAGGTACACAGAATCCGCTTCCCTTAACAACAGTAAATTAAGCCATAAATATCAATCTTCTTTGATTCAAGCTGTTCATAATTTTAAATACCTAAAAGCAACAAATTATTTTCAGAAATATAAAATCAAACTAAAAGATTATGTAGATCAAATAGAGCTTGAACAAAAGAAGATTGGGATCTTCAATGCGATTCTAATGGCCGCTAGAGAACCTTTAGTTATTGCCATTGTGGTAGCTGCAATTTTAGTGGAGATAAAACTTCTAAACGGAAACATTGCAGCCATCTTTTTGAGTTTAATGTTCTTCTACAGAGCCCTTAATTTTATAATGTTGGTTCAGACCCATTGGCAAGCTTTTACTGCCAATTTAGGAGGACTTCATGTGGGATTAGAGCTTCTTAATGATCTTGAAAGAGGAAAGGAAAAGGATGATTCCAACATTATAGTGGAAGGAATAAAATCGATTTCACTTAACAAGGTTGGCTTTTACTATTCTCCAGAAAAGAATGTTCTTAAAAATATAGATTTAGAAATTAAAAATAATCATTCTTATGCACTTGTTGGGAAAAGCGGAAGTGGCAAAACAACATTAACGAACCTTCTCGTCGGCTTAATTCATCCTACTTTTGGGGAGTTTACCTTGAATGGAAAACCACTGAGGTCCTATAACCTTTCCAGCTACAGGTCAAAAATAGGTTATATCACGCAAGAAGCAGTGATTTTTAACGATACAGTATTTAATAACATTACATTCTGGGCTGAAAAAACGGAAGCAAATCAAAATAAGTTTATTAGAGCAATCGAACTAGCAAATCTTACTGAACTAGTAAATGGACTTCCAGAAAAAGAAAATACAATTCTTGGTGATAGTGGTGCTTTGATTTCCGGAGGCCAGAAGCAACGAATCTCTATAGCAAGAGAATTGTTTAAGGATGCTGAATTATTGATTTTTGATGAAGCAACTTCGGCTTTGGATAGTGAGACTGAAAAAATGATTCAAGAAAATATTGATTCATTAAAAGGATCATGTAATATAGTATTGATTGCACATAGGCTTAGCACGGTTAAAAATGCTGATGAAATTCTCCTTATGAATGACGGGGAAGTTGAATGTAGGGGTACTTTTGCAGAACTTTTATCTGAAAGCAAAACTTTCAAATCGATGGTTGAGCTTCAAGAGTTTTAATTTCTTAGCATAGAAACATGGTAAAATTCCTAGACCTTCTAAAAATAAATCTTGCACATGAGGCTGAATTGCAAGAAGCTTTAAACAAGGTTCTTTTAAATGGCTGGTACATCAGAGGTAAATTTCATGATGAATTTGAACAGAAATTTGCTGAATACTGTGGCACCTCTAGATGTGTTGGAGTAGCCAATGGATTGGACGCATTGATCTTGATCTTCAAAGGCTTTAAGGAATTAGGACTGTTGAAAGATGGGGATGAGGTAATTGTTCAAGCTAATACTTATATCGCATCCATTATTTCAATTACTGCCTCTGGATTGGTGCCTGTTTTTGTTGAGCCAGATGAGAATACTTACAACTTTAGTGTTGAAAATGTAAGGAAAGCGATCACAAGTAAAACAAAAGCGATTTTAGCGGTTCACTTGTATGGACAATTAAGTCCAATGAGAGAATTAAAAGACCTTGCCGATCAAAATAACCTATTGGTAGTAGAAGATTGTGCACAAGCTCATGGAGCGATGGATGATAGAGGGTTAAAAGCTGGTAATCTTTCCGATGCAGCCGCTTTTTCCTTTTACCCTGGTAAAAATATGGGCGCTTTAGGCGATGCTGGTGCCGTTACCACTTCCAACGAATCTCTGGCAAACATCATTAAAACCATGGGGAATTATGGTAGCCAGAAAAAGTATTTCAATGAGATTCAAGGCGTGAATTCCAGATTAGATGAAATTCAGGCTGCAGTTTTACTTGTGAAACTGAAATACATAGATCAGGAAAATGAGGTAAGAAGAAGAATAGCCAAGAGATATCTTACAGAAATTAAAAATCCTCATATAACCCTGCCAAAATCCTCTTCAGCAAGTTTAGATCATGTCTTCCATGTGTTTGTGATCAGAACCAAGAATCGAAAAGAATTGATTGAATATACTGATGCTCAAGGGATTCAAACTTTGATTCATTATCCTGTCCCATTTCATAAGCAGGGGGCTTATCAAGAATATTCTTCATTGCAACTTCCGATTACAGAAAGAATACACGAGGAGATTTTAAGTATCCCAATCAGTCCAGTCATGGAAGAAGAAGAGGTAGATCTGGTAATTCGCGTTTTAAACGAATATCGACCTGGATAATCAAGTGAAAAATCTTCCTTTGGTTAGTATTATTGCGATTGCCTATAACCATGAAAAATTTTTAGAAGAAGCACTGGATAGTATTATTTCCCAAACTTATCCGGAAATAGAAATTATCATTGTCGATGCTTGTTCTAAAGATCAAAGTGTTTCTAAAATAGAGAATTGGATTGCCAAAAATCCAGAAGCACAAGTTAAAACGATCTTTCAATCATCCACAAAGAAAATCACAGAAAATGCCAATGACGCCCTGAAATTGGTAGAAGGCGAATTTTATCAGATTTTAAGTTGTGATGATGTGTTGATGCCTCAGAAAATAGAGGATCAGGTAAAGGTTTTTCAAGAATCAGACGAAAAATTAGGAGTCGTTTATTGCGATGCTGAAAAGATCAATGATGAAAGCGAACCACTTAACCAGCCAACCTTTTTTCAGGAAAGAAATTGGACTTCGGCTTCACAATTACCTTCTGGAATGATATTTCCCATGCTTCTGATGGATTATTTCATCATAGCACCTACAGTTTTGGTGAAAAAAGAATGTACATTGAAAGTAGGAGGGTATAATCCAGAATCCATGATGGAAGACCTTGATTTATTTTTGAAAATGGCTCAACAGTTTTCTTTCAAAGGTGTTTTTCAGGTAGGCGTGAAATACCGTGTTTTAGAAACTTCCTTATTAAGATCCACAGACCCTTTCTATAGACAGGCTACAAGGCTGAAAATTTACTCAGAATATTTAGGGCAAAATGGGGAATGGGATCGATTTATTACCCATCAATTTTTAATCGCCCATAAAGCAAAATCATCCATTTTAAAGATTCTTTACTCTTTTCAACTTGCCGTTCAGAAATTCTTGAAATCTCAGTTCAAAAAGCACTATTGACCTTTTAATGTCAAGTAAAAAAAAGGTTTTGTTCCTTTTACCCGAACTGCTGGGACCAGGAGGACAAGAGTTAGAGATTATTGGTTTTGCAAAAAGCTTATTTTCAGATCCACGGTTTGAAGTGGCATTGCTGAATTTTTACGCACCATTTCACGTAAAAGAATTAGAAAAATTACCCCATTTGGATTGGAATATTTCTCAACTCAATTCAGTAATTTTTAATAAAAAGTTTCTAAAAATATTCTTGAAATCTGGTTTTAGATTTCAAGCAAGCCTTGCCAACTGTTTTAGAAATTTTCCTGAATTATTTGATTCTTGGCTTAGTCAAAAGCTTTCTGGTTTTGACCTATGTTTCGCTGGAATTAGCCCTACGGGACTTTTACCTCATGTTTTGAAACTTTGTGTTCAAAATAAAGTGTCATTTGTCTACCATGAGTCTTCGATTTTCCATCCAAAAAACGACCATTTCTATCGCCTTATGAAAAAAAATGGTTCTTTTTTGATTTCTGCAGAAGCCAAAGAAGCATACCTTTTAGAGCATTATCCTTTGGCAGATTATTCTATAATAAAACAGTGGGTTTACCTCGGACAAGATAAATTTCTTCAGATTGATTCAGGAATCCATGATCCAATAAAATTTGGATATGTGGGACGTGTGGATAATGGTAAAAACTTATCTCTGATTCTAGAAGCAATAAATCTTTTGAAGAAGAAAGGTCACCAAACGGAATTTCTATTGTTTGGAGATGGGCCTGAATTAGAAGAACTAAAAGTATTTGCCCAAAAATCTGGAATAGCAGATTTGGTCAAATTCAAAGGGAAATTCCCTTTCGAACAAAGACATACCTGTTTTTCTGAAATGGATGTTTTTGTGATGTCAAGTACCTTTGAAGGAGGTCCACTGGTGATTTTAGAAGCAATGGGGGCAGGAAAACCGATTATCACCACGAATGTCGGCGATGTGCCAAAAAGGGTATTTGACGATCAAAATGGCTATGTTTTGCCAGTTGATTGCACTGCTTCTGCTTTTTCTAATAAAATGGAAGTTTATTTAACCCAAAAGGAAAAAGTTCAAGAGCATGGAAAAAGAAGTAGGGAGCTATTTTTAAGAGATTTTGAAGAGAAATCCTGTGAGAAAATCTTTAAAGAAAGTTTACTGGGCATTTTAAGTTCAAGAAGTACTAAGTGACTAAGAAAATTCTATTTGTAATACCAGATGGGGTGGGAATTAGAAATTACCTCTATTCCGATTTGTTTTATCATTTAAATCAAAAAGGATTTCAAATTCATTTGATGCATAATCTGGAAAGTCAGTTTCTGAATTATGTGAAAAAAGAAAGAGGAATTTCATTTAGTGATGAACCTTTAAGAAAGGTTACCGAATCTAGGTTTCAACAATTTTTGAGAGAAACTTCCACCTATTCAAGGCTTAAGCATAATGCCAAACTTAAGCAAAACCCAACCATTCTCAGCAACTGGTTTAAGGTAAAAAACAATACTTTGAAACGAGTATTTCAAAAAGCAACAGAACTCGCGAGTTCTACCTTATTCAACTATGAGGGTATACAATATCTGGAAGAGACCAATAGGTTGAAGTGGCGCCAAAGTTTGGCTTTTAAAGAGTTTAGGTCAGATATTGAAAGGATTCAACCAGATTTAATCTTTATCACCCATCAGCGTGTTTCTACTCTTGAGCCTTTATGTCTTGCAGCTGCTGATTTAGGAGTAAAAACAGTGACAGCAATTTTTTCTTGGGATAATCTTCCAAAAGCAAGGCTTCCAATTCGAACGAATTACTATGCAGTTTGGTCTGACTATATGAAAGGTGAAATACTGGAATATTATCCTGAAATTCCTGAAAGCTCCATTTCTGTTGTAGGGACGCCACAATTTGATTTCCATTTTCAACCTGAATTACTTGAATCTCGAGAGGAATTTGCTGCCAAATATGGTTTGGATACCACTAATAAGTGGATTCTTTTTTCTGGAGATGATGAATTAACTTCCCCACATGACCCAGACTATTTGAAAGATGTGGCTTCTGCTCTGGAATCTAATCCTAATATTTCAATTCTTTTTAGACAGGTTCCTGTTTGTACGGTAGATAGGTATCAAAAGGTGTTGGATAGGTTTTCCAATATAACGCATATTCCTCCTAAATGGGAAAAAGGTACCAGTTGGATGTCCTTTTATCCTCTTTTCGACGATATAAAGCTCCTGATGAACCTCTGCCACCATTGTGAGTTTTCTGTGAATATTGGTTCTACCATAGGTTTAGACTTTGCTTACTTTGATAAGCCGACAGTTTTTCTGGCCTATGATACAGTCTCTGATGAAGATTGGAGTACCGAGGTGGTGTATCAATTCCAACATTTCAGGTCTTTTGAAGGGTTGGATGCAGTTGTTTTCGCAAAGGAAAAATCAAATTTATCAGCGCTCTTGAATCAGGTATTGGAGAAGCCTGAGCTTTTTTCAACCCAAAAGCATCTATGGAAAGATAAGATTGCATCCAACCGAAAAAACAAAACATCCTCAAGGCAAATTACTGCTTTTTTGGAATCCATTGTAAAGGAAAAAGAAGCTTTCCACGAAAGACTTAATATTAATTAGTTTAGAAAACAAGTAATGCACATTTGCTTTTTAACAAGTGAATACCCAAAAGCGGGTTTCCCTCATGGTGGAGTAGGTACTTTTATTCAGATTCTAGCAAGGAATTTAGTCAAACATAATATTCGAGTTTCCATAGTAGGATTAAATTATACGGACGAATACGAGGAGGCAATCGATGAAGGAGTCCATATTTTTAGACTTAATCCAAGAAAATTAAAACCTATAACTTGGTATCTAACTTATAAAGCGGTCAATTCAAAAATCAGGGAAATCCATGAGAAGGATCCGATTTCTATTGTTGAATCGACTGAATTGGGTTTGGCTTTTATAAAAAAGATTCCCGGAATCAAGTATTTGATTCGAATGAATGGGGGACACCATTTTTTCTCCGAATCAGAAAATAGAGGGATTGATCCTTGGAAAGGATTTCAAGAAAAAAGGTCTTTTAAAAATGCCGATTTGGTATTTGGGGTGAGCGAATATGTGATGAACCATTCGGCCAAATATTTGGATTTTTCTGAAAAGAAAGGCCCGGTAATTTATAATCCGGCTAATCTTGAGAACTTTTACGAGGCAGACCCTTCAAAGGTAAAACCTGGTAGAATATTTTTTGCAGGAACAGTTTGCGAGAAAAAAGGGGTGCGACAATTGATTTTGGCCTTTCCTGCCATAAAAAAGAAATTTCCTGAAAGCGAATTGTATATCGCTGGGAGAGATTGGTATTTTCCTGACGGGAGCTCGTATATTGATTACTTAAAAAATTCACAAATTGAGGAGTCGGTGAAGGATTCCATAAAGTTTTTGGGACCTATAGCAAACCACGAATTACCAAAATTTATAGAAGAGGCGGAGATTTGTGCCTACCCTTCCCATATGGAAGCAATGCCTTTGGCCTGGATTGAAGTTTTGAGTATGGGAAAAGCGTTTTTAGGTTCTTCGCTTGGTCCAGGTCCCGAAGTAGTGGAAGATCATGTGACTGGAAGAGTTTGCAATCCAAAAAAGGTGGAGAGTGTTGAAAGAGTACTTTTGGAAATGCTATCCGATAAAGAGAAAAATCTAGCAATGGGCAAAGCAGCTCGAAAAGATGTTTTGGAAAGGTTTTCAATTGAAAAGCTAGTACACAAGAATATTACTTTGTTTCGGGAAGTAACAGGAGTATGAATTTTTTGATCTTAACCCATGTGCACCATATCCTTAAAGATGGTAAGTATTATGCTTATGGTCCTTATGTAAGGGAAATGAATATTTGGACAAAGTTTTTTTCTTCAATAACTATCATAGCACCACTATCAAAAGAAACTGAGGTAAATCCAATTGAGATAGCCTATGAGCATGAACATATACATTTTGTTCCTGTCCAGGAAATAAACCTTACCACCTGGAGAGGGAGGATAACTACCTTAGTTTCTTTACCAAGAACAATCCTAAAAACATGGCAAGGGATGAAGGCCACAGATCATATCCATTTGAGGTGCCCTGGAAATATGGGGTTATTGGGAGCCACCTTACAGGTCTTTTTTCCAAACAAAAAAAAGACTGCGAAATATGCCGGCAATTGGGATCCTTCCAGTGCACAACCCTATACTTTTAAGCTTCAAAAAAGACTAATTTCGGATCCAGGATATTCAAAATTAATGAAAGTCCTAGTTTATGGGAATTGGCCGGAACAAAGTCAAAATATTGTGCCTTTTTTTACCTTTTCTTACAATCAAAATGAATCCCAGGAAGATCAAAGGTCACTTCTTCAAAAAGATCGCAAAGTAAAACTTTTGTATGCTGGGGCCTTGGTTTCCGGAAAGAACCCCATTATGGTAGCAGAGGTAGCCCGATTATTAAAAAAGGATGGGATTGACTTTCAGCTTTCTTTTTGCGGCGAAGGGAATCAAATGGAACCTTTGAGTCAATTTATACAAGACCATCAACTTTCCGATGAAGTAGAACTTTGTGGGAATCTTACTAGTGAAAATCTGAAAGAAAAATACAGGGAATCTCACTTTTTGATATTTTTATCCGAGAGTGAGGGTTGGCCGAAAGTGGTGGCCGAGTCCATGTATTTTGGATGCCTTCCTATTACTACTTCTGTATCTTGTGTTCCTTATATGTTGGGGGAAGGTAGAAGAGGGGATTTAGTAGAAAAGGACCCTTACCAAGTGGTGGAAAGAATAAAATACTATTTAAAAAAACCAGAGGAATTTCAATTAAAATCCCAGCAGTCAAAAGATTGGTCAAAGTCTTTTACCAAAGAGAGCTTTGAGAAAGAAATAAAGAATTTAATTGATCATGTATAAAGAAGGAACCTATTTTTCTGATAATAAGCGACATCTGGAGGACTCTGACTATAAAGTAGATGCAATTTTAAGGGTACTAAATCCTCTGTTGGATAAACATGATATCAAGATTCATTCATATGCAGATGTAGGATGTGGGGCCGGGGGAGTTTTGAAAGGTATTTCTCAGGCATTCCAAAAAAATGGAAGAAAAATTAGCGAGGTGAAAGGCTATGATGTTTCCCCACATGTAAATGACATGGAGGTAGAAGGAGTGGTATTTAATCATGGAGATTTCATTGAAATAGGTACA
Organism: Cyclobacteriaceae bacterium; assembly: GCA_013373335.1. Taxonomy (GTDB): domain Bacteria; phylum Bacteroidota; class Bacteroidia; order Cytophagales; family Cyclobacteriaceae; genus Algoriphagus. The sequence continues at coordinate 15,965 of JABXHZ010000336.1, forward strand.
GATGCCGATTTGATCACGCTGACGGATGTATTTGAGCATGTCCCAGATCCAGTAGGTTTCATCAGAGAAGTATCCAAAAAAGGTAAAATAATTGCCTTTCATATCCCACTGGACGATTGCTTAAGTGTTAACCTGAGAAACCTTCAAAGGTATAAGATCCAAAATCCTGGGCACTTAATCTTTTTAAATGTCAATTCAGCATTGAATATGGTGACAATGGCAGGTCTGCAGATTTTGGATTATGATTTTTCAAAAGAAACGATTAGTGCTCCATCCAATAATCAAACCTTCTTACAGAAATTATTTTCTCCAATTAAGAGAGTGATGTTTTTTCTAAACCCATGGATTTATACCAAGATTTTCGGCTTTAGTTTAGTGGTTGTTGCAAAATCAAATCAAATGGATTAGTGATTTCAAAAAAGCCAAAAATAGTTCAGCTGGTTGACTCTCTGAGTATGGGGGGGACTGAAAGAATGTCTGTGAACATTGCAAATAGTTTGACGGAAATTGGTATTGAAAGTGGACTAATCGTGACAAGAGAATCAGGTGGATTGGAGGAGTATTTGAACCCTGCCGTGAAGAAGAGGATATTTAATAAAAGAGGAAAATTCGATGTTTTCACCTTTTTTAAAATATTGAAACATCTTCGATCTGAATCTCCACAGGTTTTGCATGCACACCAAACATCTATTTTTTGGGCTGTCTTACTTAAGAAGTTTCTACCCAAAACAAGGCTTGTCTGGCATGACCATTTTGGAATGAGTGAACAGCTGGATCAGTACCCTAGGAAGGAAATGGATTGGCTGATTTCTTCCATTGATGTGGTGGTTACGGTCAATGAAAAGATAGAAGCTTATTGGAAAAACAGATTTCCAGTAATGAAGGATTCAATATATTTCATTGAAAACTTCTCTGGAAAATGGAATATCAATCCTAAGAGGGAGATTGATTCAGTTTTTAAGATGATCAATATTGCAAATTTCAGGGAGCAAAAAGATCAAATAACTTTAATCAGGTCCTTGAAAGGTCTGAAAGAAAAAATAGGGAATTATAAAGTCTATTTTTTGGGTGAATTTGTCGAAAAAAGCTGGTTTAAAAAGGTAGAAAAAGAGATTGTGGATCAAGGTTTACAGGAAACTACTGAGATTGTTGGTCCGGTGGTGAATGTAACTCCTTATATTGAAATGGCGCATGTTGGAATTTTGAGTTCGGAATCAGAAGGTTTACCGGTAGCTTTGCTAGAATATGGAATGGGGGCATTGCCAACTATTGCTACGAATGTGGGACAATGCGCGGATGTGTTAGGACAGGGGCAATTTGGAGAGTTGATACCAGTTAAATCCCCTGAGGCATTGCATCAAGCAATTTTGAATATATTCAATAACTATTCAAAGGCGATCGAAAAGGGATATTTATTTCAGAAACAAACAGAAGAAAATTATGGCTCTGTAAATTTCTTCAAGAAATACCTGCCTATTGCTTTACCGGATTTCATGGTGAAAAAAGCTTATCCACAACCTGCATGATCAAAACCATCCTTTCATCAAAATCACGATTTGGTTGGGTATTATTTCACATTGCCTTAGGGATTATTTCTGCAATAACTCCATATGGGTTGATCGCTTGGTTTTATGTGGTTTTTCTTACTTCATTCTTTCTGGTAATTAGAAGTAAATCGATTTATCCATTTTGCATTTTTATAGCCTACTTGACATCATTCGAGTTATTGGCAAGAATGTCTCAAACTTCTCCATTTATCCCATACGAGTTGGGGAAATATCTGTTGTTTCTCATGCTATGTATTGGGATTTATAAATTTAAATCCAAAAGCAATATTGGATTGGTCATGTTGCTCTTATTGATTCCATCTGCATTTTTTGATCTATCTGGAGAAGTTACAGGAAGTTCATTGATTTTTAATTTGATGGGTCCTGTCAATGTAGCGATGGCTATCTGGTTTTTTTATGGGAAAACCCTTTCAAAAATTCAATTAATCCGATTATTAAGGATGAGTATTCTTCCTTTGATTTCTATTTTGGCCTCTACCATTTTCAAGACCCCTTCTTATAACGAATTAGAGTTTACTCTGGGTGCTAATTTCGCTACATCCGGTGGTGGAGGATCTAATCAAGTTTCTACCGTTCTAGGGCTGGGGATGTTTATTTCTTTTTTATTCCTGATAAACAAATGGAATTTAACGGGCTATAGAATAGGAGACTTTCTTTTATTTTTCCTATTTGGGTTCCAAGGATTATTGACTTTTTCAAGAGGGGGTATTTTGGGTGGCGCTTTGGGAATCATGATCGTTTTTTATTATGTGATTAAAACTCCAAAGCGAAAGAAAAACATATTTAAACTTCCGAATCTTGGAAAGGCCTTTTTGCTCTCTGCATTTTTGATCATCATAACTTTTCAGGTAGCAGATAGCTTGACAGGAGGAATGTTAAGTCTTCGATATTTAGGAGAGACAGAAGGGACCTTGGCAGGAACGAAGGAAAAATCATTGAATTCCATCACCACGGGAAGAGTGGAGATTTTTTTAGAGGATATGGAGCTTTGGCAGAATTCACCAGTTTTTGGGGTGGGGGCTGGAGCTTCCTCTTACATGAGGAATTTTAGTCATTTTTATCTTTCCCATGTAGAAATGAGTCGATTGCTTTCTGAGCATGGGTTGTTCGGTCTGATTTATTTTGTTCTATTAATCTATGTGCTGTTATTGATTTTATTGAAAAAACAAACTCCAATGGAGAAAGGGATCATGGTTGCATTTTTTATTATTGCTTTATATACGACTTTCCATGCAGCAATGAGAACCTATCTTACCCCATTATTTATTGGGTTAAGTTTAATCTACATTAGGCCTCAAAAAGTTAAAAAACCAGTGTCCAAGGGGATTAAAAAACTTGAGCCATTAGTATCAGATCCCATCCCAGTTTCTTGAAATGTTGAATATTCTTGATCTTTTAAAGTTTCAAAAATACCCTATTGAAGCTGCTCAAAAAGAATTAGCCTACCTTCAATCTTTATCTAAAGATCAATTTGAAGACTGGAAAAAGAAAAAAGCCTGGGAAACTGTAAGATTTCATTTTGACAATAATCCTTTGTACAGAAAGCTTGTAGGAAAGCATCTGCCAGAAAGATGGGAAGATTTGCCAATAGTTAAAAAGAAAGATGTACAATGTGCGTTTGAAGAAAAATTGAGTAAAGGCTTACCTAAAAAAGGCCTGCATTTTGGGAATACTTCTGGTTCTTCAGGCATCGCTTTGAAATTTGCGAAGGACAAGTATTCTCACAGCATGACATGGGCTTTGATTTTAGATAGATATCGAAAAATCGGATTTTCACCCAATGATTTTCAAGCGAGGTTTTATGGGATACCATTAGGATTTCCCCATTATCAAAAAGAGCGGTTAAAGGATAAATTGATGAACCGATTCAGGTTCGTGGTTTTTGATTTTTCTGATGAAAACATGGAGCGATTCATTGATAAATTCAGAAAAAGTAACTTTATCTATACCTATGGATATACTAACTCCCAACTTTTTTTTGCTAGGTACCTTGAAAAGAAAGGACTTATACTCAGAGAAATTTGTCCAAGTTTGAAAGGGACAATAGTAACCTCTGAGCAATGCACCGAAAAGGATAAATCATTCTTAGAAAGGCAATTTGGAATACCTGTTTATAACGAATATGGAGCCTCTGAATTGGAGTTCTTAGCAATGAGTGACCTTAATGGAACGAGATGGCTTTCCTCAGAAACAGTCGTGACTGAAGTTGTAAATGACAGTTATGAAATTATGAATAGTGGACAAAGGGGTAGTTTAATTTTTTCAAATATTTTCAACAAAGCTATGCCATTTATAAGGTATGAAGTAGGGGATATTGGGGTAGTAAAAAAATATGAAGATTCCATTCTTGACGAACTCAGCCAATTAAATGGGAGATTGAATGATAACATCGTACTTCCTTCGGGTAGAAAAGCACCTGGATTTACGCTTTACTATATATCAAAACACCTGACATCTTCCTTAGGTTACCTCAAAGAATACCAAGTAAGACAATTAACCAGGGATAGTTTTGAAATTGATCTGGTATTGGACCAGGAACTTAATGAAAAGACTATTAAATCAGTAAATGAAGCATTTGAACTTTACATAGAAAAAGGATTAAAGCTAAAAGTAGAGAAGGTGGATAAAATCAACCGGGAAAAATCTGGGAAGTTGAAGCAATTCATCACTTTTTTGGAAGAAGGTAAATTATGAATATCCTATACTTTTATCAATACTTCTCCACCTCCAATGGTTCCTGGGGAACTAGAGTCCATGAGTTTTCAAAGGAGTGGGTAAAAGAAGGACATCACGTAACTGTCGTTACAAGTGTTTATTCCAAATCTGATATTTCAGCCTCAAAATTTATTGAGACAAAATTCTATGAAGGGGTAAAGGTGATTATCATCAATGTGAAAATTGATAATAGACAACCTTTTTTAAAAAGGATTTTTTCTTTCTTGGCTTATTCATTTATCTCCTGTTGGTATGCTTTGACATATTCTTGCCAGGTTGTTATAGCTTCCAGTGGGCCCATTACAGTCGGTTTACCCGGTTTATTAGCAAAATATTTTAGAGGAAGAAAACTTGTTTTTGAGGTAAGAGACTTGTGGCCAGATGGAGCAATTGAATTAGGGATTATTAAGAATCCGATCCTAAAAAAGCTCTCGCTTGCTTTTGAAAAGTTTTGCTATAAATCCTCAAGCCTGGTTGTCGCTTTATCCGAAGGAATGAAGTCTGAGGTTTTAGCCAAATCGCCTGAAACAAATGTAATTTCCGTTACCAATGCTGCGAATATTTCTTTGTTTTCAACTCCGGTACAATTCCCAGAAGGCATGCTGGTCAAGCCTTACCAATATGCGATTTACACTGGGAATATTGGCGAGGTAAATAACTCACTTTGGCTTTTAGAAGCAGCAAGGGTACTTCAGGCTAAGGGATTAAAGGAAGTTAAGATTTTGATTATTGGGGAAGGTCAACAAAGGGAAATAATAGACGAGGCAATAAAAAATGAGGGATTAGAGACTTTGGTTCGTCTGGGATTAATGCCAAAATATAAGCTCGTTCCATTGATTCAACATGCCATGGTTTCTTTGGTTCCTCTAAAAGGAACCAAGATTTTGGATACATCATCGCCAAATAAATTTTTTGAATCCTTATCGGCTGGAGTTCCAGTTATTCAAAATACCCAAGGATGGATGAAGGACTTTTTGGAAAAAAATAAAATTGGTTATACGCTTTCTCCAAATTATCCCAATCAGTTAGCTGAACTTTTGATTTATTTAAAGGATAATAGAGAAGAATTGCTTGAGATGGGAAATAGATCCATGAGAATAGCGAAAGAGAAATTTGATTCGGAGTTCCTGGCAAGAAAAATGCTTGCAGGTATAGAAAATGTTTGTCAATGAGAGTACTGTTGACGGGAGGAAGCGGCTTTTTAGGGTCCTATATCTATAAGACTCTTGCTAATAATCATGAAGTGATTACCATTGGGAGATCTAAAAAAAACATCATTCAGGCAAACTTCAATAAAGAACTTCCGAAATTACCAGAGGTTGATTGGGTAATTCATGCTGCCAGTCCAGCTCATTTTATTCCAAAAACTGCAGTCGAAAAACAGTCCTTTTTTGATGTCAATGTTACTGGAACAGAAAGGTTACTAAAAGGATTAACTGAGCTTCCAAAGATCTTCGTTTTCATTAGCACAGTGGCTGTATATGGATTAGATGAAGGGGAAATGATAATGGAATCAGCCTCTCTTGATGCTGATACTCCATATGGAAAAAGCAAAATCGAGGCGGAATGTTTAATTCAGAATTGGGCTAAAGAGAATGGAGTAAAGACCTTTATTTTAAGGTTACCGTTAGTAGTGGGTAAAAATCCTCCAGGCAACTTATCTGCAATTGCGAAAGCAATCAAGAATAAGATATATTTCAGAATAGGGAAGGGAGAAAATAAAAAATCAATGGTTTTAGCAGAAGATGTGGCCAGATTGATCCCTCATTTAGAAGATAAAAAACCAGGGATTTATCATTTATGTGATCCTCAACCCGCTAGTTTATCTGAAATAGACTCCTCAATTGCCTCCTTGTATGGTTACAAGGTAAAAACTTTACCAGATCTCCCAATCATCTTGGCTGCCAAGCTTGGAGATCTTTTTCCATTCTTTCCGATTAATTCATTGAAATTTAAAAAGCTCACAAATACCTTGACTTTTGATACAGGGAAAGCAATCTCTGAGCTTGGTTGGAAGCCAAATAGCGTTCTTGATTTTTTGAAAAACAATACTATTACTTCATGAGAATTTTATTTCTGGGAGAAACTTATAGAGCTGATGCCATCAGTTGGATCAAAGGTGTAGAATTGAACCTAGGAGTAAAATTGGAAACCAGAGAACTTCCAAAAGGAAACTCAAGGGTTTTGAGGATGATTTCAGCACTTGGTTTTTTTGTGAATTTGTTGATGACTAGGTTTTCTAAACCCTACGATTTGGTTCTTGCAGAACGTGCTACTAGCTATGGGTTTTTCTCCTTGTTTGTACATGCTAAAAAGAGAGTAATAGCACAGCAGGGGATAAGTGATGTATACCCTGAAGGAGGTTTTTCTGGATTTTATAAAAGTATTCTCCAAAGACTGGCATATAAAAAGGCGGATTTGATCCATGCTTGGGGTCATGTGATGACTTATGCTATGTTGGAATCAGGAGCAAGTCCATACAAAATCATGGTGCTGCCAAAAGGAATTGATCTGGGGAAATATCATTGGCCAGAAAAGAGGGATTTGGCACCAGCTTTTATAGTAACAAGATCTCTTTATGAATTATATAGGCATATTGATATTGTAGAGGCAGTGAAAATCTTACGGGATAGGTCTATAAATATCAAAGGATATATTGTAGGTGATGGTCCAGAAAAACCTAAAGTACAGGCTTTAATCAACAAGTATCATCTTGGCGGAGAGGTGTTTCTAAAAGGGCATATTCCAAATGCCCAACTACCCGAATTGATGGATTTGTGCAGATATTATGTTGCCGTTCCTACCACAGAAGGAGTTTCCAGTTCACTATTTGAGGCGATGGCTTCAGGATGTTACCCAATTGTAACAGACCTTCCTGCCAACCAAGCTTTTATAAAAAATAAGAAAAATGGACAACTCGTGACTCCCTACAAACCATTTGAATTGGCAGATGCAATAGAATCAGCTTTATTGAATGGGAATCAAGTTGATGCGGCATTGGCAGAAAATAGAAAGTTTATTGAAGATCATGTTGATTACAAAAAAAACATGAAAATCATTACAGATAGATATAAGGCCTTAATGGGAATAAATTAAATTTTCATGTGTGGAATTGTAGGTTTTTGGAATAAAGAATTACCAGCTTCAGAATCTAAGCTGATAGCCATGAGAGAATCATTGGTTCACAGAGGTCCTGATGCAGGATCTCATTGGGCAGAAGGAAAAATTGGTTTAGGGCATAGAAGACTTTCGATTCTGGATTTGAGCGAGGGAGCAAATCAGCCTTTTGAATCACCTTGCGGAAATTTCATTTTAGTGTTTAATGGGGAGATTTTTAATTACAAAAGCTTTTATCCAGAATTAAAAAATAAAGGATATGGCTTTAAAACTACGTCTGATACAGAGGTTTTATTGTATCTGCTAATGGAGTATGGTACAGATTCTCTCAGCCGACTCAATGGATTTTTTGCCTTTTCATTTTATGATAGGAGAAATCAGGAAATGATTTTGGTAAGGGATAGATTTGGCGTGAAACCTTTATTTTATTCCAATAACAATCAGGGATTTTATTTTGCCAGTGAAATCAAAGCTTTGTGGGCTGGAGATGTGCAAAAGGAAATCCAAGAGCCTCAGTTAGATGAATTATTCCTCTACAGATTTACTTCAGGTGAGAATACTGTTTTCAAAAATATCTATAGATTATTACCTGGCTATTTGATTCGATTGAAAGATTCTGGAAGGCAAGTAAGTTTTGAGCGCTGGTTTCACCTTGGAAATTCTATAGCAGCTCAGCCTAGAATCAACAACCCTTACGAATGGTTTGAGCAGACTTTTCATGAAAGTATTCGCTTAAGAATGATATCAGATGTTCCAGTAGGAACTCTTTTAAGTGGAGGTTTGGATAGCAGTAGTACCCTGTTTAGCCAGGCTTCTCAAGGCTTTGATGATCTGAGTGCTTGGAATATTTCATTCAGCAATAAAGAACATGATGAATCCCAGCTAGCCAGGAAATTATCACAGGAATTAGGAGCCAAATTCCATAGTTTCGAGTTCGATAATGAACAATTAGTTGACTTGACTACCCGTTCCATTGTTCAACATGATGAGCCTATCATGCATTTTTCTGATGGACATTTATTGGGGATTTCGGAAAAAGCTAAGTCGGAGGTAAAAGTATTACTCTCCGGAGAAGGAGCAGATGAAATTCTTGGAGGTTATGTTAGGTATAAAGTTCATGACAATGAACTTCGGTATAACTTATTGAATATGATTCGTTATGTCCCTGACAAATGGTTGAAAAACGACCGCTTGAGGAAGATGAAACGCTATTTGGGTATGGGGAACCGAGAAGCAGAAATTTTGATGAATGCCAATGAATTGTATCTAGCTGACCTGAAAAAGTTAGGAGTTCTTTCTTCTGATTTGCTTCCTGAATTTAGAGTCAAAATTTTGGAGGAAGCTAAGAAAGTATACCCTAAAAACCGTTTGAGACAGTTGCTTTATCTAGAGCAACACACCCACCTTTATACACTCAATGACAGGAATGACCGGACTACAATGGGAGCATCTATCGAATGTAGAGATCCCTTTTTAGATCCTAATTTGGTCATTGGAGTGGGAAGTTTGCCAGATAAGTATTTCCATATCAAGGGAAAAGGGAAAGATCTTTTGATGAACAGTATTGGCAAAAAGCTACCTGAATATATAACCAAACACAGGAAAGTAGGTTTGTCGGTTCCATGGGATGAGTTAATTCTACAAAATCCAATTCTTAGGGAGAATTTGGAGAATTTGCCAAATTCAGACTTATTTTTATTGAAGCCATATTGCTACCTCGATGCGAAAAGCATCGTGGAGAATTTCAAAAAGAATCCAAAATTGTATTATCCAATCATCAGGCAAATTTTCTTTACAGCGATGTGGTTCCAAACCAAATTTGAACTTTCATCCATAGAAAAATAAGCAAGCATATAATCCTATCTTTTTTATGCAAAGAAATGAATATGTAAAACTCCCTCAGATATTTGATCCCAGAGGGAACCTCACATTTTTACAATATCCCGACCAAATCCCTTTTGAGATAAAAAGAGTGTTTTGGACTTATGATGTTCCTGGTGGAGAGATCAGGGGTGGCCATGCTTTCAGACAGCAGCAAGAGTTAATTGTGGCCCTCAGTGGATCTTTTGATGTGGTAATTACCGATGAAAATGGAGGCGAAATCAGGACTTCACTAAACAGGTCTTATCATGCTTTATTTTTGCCAAAAATGACTTGGAGACATCTTGAGAACTTCTCTACAAATGCAGTGGCATTGCATCTATCGGATACTGAATATTTGAAAGAGGATTATATCCGGGATTTTGAAATTTACAAGCAACTTAAGAATGGCTAATAAGACTATTTGGGATTGTAATTTGGTATACCTGCCAAAAATAGGCGATAGAAAAGGACATATTACTCCAGTCACAAACTTGAAAGAGTTACCTTTTGAAACCAAAAGAGTGTTTTATCTATACGATATTCCTGGAGGTGAAAGTAGGGGGGCACATGCACACTACGAATGCCATCAATTTTTGGTAGCAGTGAGCGGTGCATTTGAAGTTTTATTGGATGATGGTAATTCAAAAAGACAAGTTTTGCTTAATCGTCCAGACTTAGGATTGTTGATTCCAGCTGGTATTTGGGCATCAGAGATCAATTTCTCTTCAGGTGCCGTCTGTTTGGTATTAGCTAGTGAGAGGTATAATGAAAAAGATTATATCAGAGATTATAATGATTATTTAAACTTTATTAAGCTCAATGATACATCCGCTAGCTGACGTACAAACCGAAAATATTGGGGAAAACACCCGAATCTGGCAATATGCGGTTGTTTTGCAAGGAGCAACTATAGGGAAAGATTGCAATATCAATTGTCACACTTTTATTGAAAATGATGTCAAGATTGGGGAAAGGGTAACAGTGAAATCCGGGGTTTTTCTTTGGGATGGTTTGACTATTGAAGACGATGTATTTATCGGCCCAAATGTCACTTTTACAAATGATAAATACCCTCGATCCAAACAATATCCAGAAGAATTTCAACGCACCGTGATCAAAAAAGGGGCTTCTATTGGTGCGGCATCGGTGATTTTGGGTGGATGCACAATAGGTGAGAATTCAATGATAGGGGCAGGCTCTTTAGTTACCCGTGATGTTCCTCCAAATACCTTGGTGATGGGGCGACCTGCGCGAGTTATTCGGAAATTGGTCGAGGATCCGGAATGAAAATTATTTTTAAAACTTTGGATTGAATTCCCAAATAAAGAGAAGTCATGAGAACAGGAGTTAACCCTGCAAAATTAGATTTCAAAATTCCCAAAAAGTATCACCATAGGATTATTATCCCTGTGTTTATTCCAGAGATTTCAGGCTATTTTAAGGATTTGATGGAAGTATATCGATTATGCATAGAATCAGCCTACAAAACACAGCATGGAAGGTCTGCAATTACAGTCGTGGATAATGGTTCATGTGAGCAGGTAAAGCTTTGGCTAAGGGATTTTCTAGATCAGGGATTGATAGAGACATTGATTACTCATACAGAAAATGTTGGGAAAATTGATGCAATTATAGGAGCTGCCCGTGGTTGCCGAGAAGATTTGATTACCCTTTCTGATAGTGATATTTTATTTAGAAATGGTTGGCAAGAAGAAGTTGAACAAGTATTTCAGTCTTTTCCTAATGCTGGCTCAGTAGCTCCATTTCCTATTGCCAGGCATATGTATTATCATTCCTCTTCTACTCAAAAAGCAGTAATTTTTGGGGACATGGAGTTTCGGTTTCAAGAAACCAATGAACACCAAATGATCAAAGAGGTTTATGATTCTTATGGTTGGAATTATGTGCCCGATTATGATGGGATTTTGCCGGTCTTAGAGAAAAATGGTAAAGTTGCTGTCATGGGTAGTGGTCATCAAGTCTTTACGATTAGAAGAGAATTATTCTTTTCAATGCCATTGGAACCAAGTTTTATTAAGATTGGGGCAGGAAGTGAGTTGAATTGGATAGATAAGCCAATTAACGAATTGGGAGCTTGGAGATTAAGTACTCTGAAAACTTGGGTTCATCATATGGGGAATCAATTGACAGAAGAAAATCGATTGGTATTTCAAGAATTAAGAGAAAATAAGAGTTATCCTGAATTATTTAATTCATCAAAAATCCAAACGAAAAGAATTAGTCATTTGCAACATCGAGTTTTATCAAAGTTTTTTAGAATGAAATATGATAAAAGACCTCCTGCTCCCGAATTGACAGTTCAATTCGAAAGCTTATGACAAGCCTAATTTCTTTTTCTATATCTATTTGATTGGTGAGTTCTTCTAAAAAAGTACTTTATTATAAGGGGCTTAATGGGATTCGTGCAATCGCTGCGCTATCTGTATTGATTTCTCATATAATAACTGCCATCAACTATTTCTACCCACAATTGGTGATTGAAGAATTGGATATGGCTAATTATGGTGTAACCATGTTTTTTACCCTGAGTGGTTTTTTGATTACCAGTCTTTTGTTGATGGAGAATAAAAAAATCGGAACCGTACGGCTTAAAGATTTTTATATGAGAAGGATTCTTAGGATTTGGCCGATTTATTATTTATATATTTTCCTATCCATTATATTATTATATGTCTTTCTGGATGTTAGCATACTTCAGTTCGAATTGATTTATTATTTGACATTTTTTGCAAATATACCTTTTATCTTGGGTGGTGGTTTAATGGCAATTAGCCACTTGTGGTCAATAGGAGTAGAAGAACAATTTTATATTTTTTGGCCCTGGTTCTTTAAAAACACTAAAAATATCCTTATTAAGCTTTCTGTATTTGTCATTGGATTCTATATTTTAAAAGTATTTGCATTGATTCTATTTAAGTTTTCCGATCTTGATATTTTTTACACCATATTAAAAGTTAATCGATTTGATTGCATGGGCATTGGAGGTGTAGGAGCTGTTTTATTTCATCAAAAAAGTAAATGGATTCCATTTTTAACAAGTAAATTTTCTCAATGGATTGTTGTTATTTCTTTAGGGGTTATTCTAGTTGAAAAATTTCGATTTTCAATGTTGGTGGATCATCAGTTAGTTGCAATTATTACTCTCTCTTTGATCCTTTCGAATATTTCACTTCAAAACCCAATCCTTAATCTTGAAAATCGATTTTTCAATTTTATTGGGAAGTTGTCATATGGGATCTATGTCTACCATAAGCTAATTGTTTTACTCTTAGTCCCCGTCATTAAATTTCTACCTTTTTCAAATGGGCTTAGACTTGCTATTTTTGTTACATTCTCACTAGTCTTAACGATTGCCGTATCCTATTTTTCGTACCATTATTTTGAAAAACTCTTTCTAAAATTGAAGTCTAGGTATACAACTATTTCGAGTACCGCTGAGAAAGAAGTTAAAGTTATTTAATGGTTTTTTTATTCGGTAATCTGAACTTGCATAGTTTTTGTCTTCCTACATGAAAAAATGATTATCCACTGATTTGATTGCATGCCGAAGTGTTTTTAACCACCTTTGATATGCGATTGGATAGTTTATAAAGTAAATGGCAGAATTTTTACTTCGTTTTTCCAGGAGATTTGGGCACTCTTATAGAGGGAGGTGTACACAATCTGCCTTGAAAATTGGTTTACTGCTTATAATTTTTCTTTTTTCTGGGTTTTTATCTCTTCAAGCTCAAGTTGCAATTCCCATTCCAAGAGAGGGTTTTCCCTATTGCCAGCCATTTACAGGATCCGGGCCTTTTGATAATACTATTTTGGGTGGAGAGATAAGGATTCCAAACTCTAACCCTTCTTTACCTCCAACTTTACTTCCTTACTCTGCTAATCCTAACGGCCAATCCCTAGAATTAACCCCAAATTTGCAATGGCATTCAGGGTATGCCATCGTTGATATCCCTTTTTCATCTCAATTTGGTATCAAAACATCTTTCGAATATTTCTCCTACGGGGGGAATTCGCCAGCTGCTGATGGGATTAGTTTCTTTATGTTTGATGCGGACCAGCCAATAAGTTTAGGATATTTAGGAGGTTCCTTGGCTTATGCTCCATACATTGGATTAGATGGATCTTTAATACAACCTGGTATCGCTGGTGGTTACGTAGGAATTGGATTCGATGAGTGGGGAAATTTTGGAGTAGGGGAAGTGGGGGAACCAGAAGCAAATTGGGATCCAAGAATTTCAAATAGTATTACAATAAGAGGTCCTGAAAGTTTGAATTATGATGTTTACGAACGCTATGTAACAAAGGATGTCAATGCCGAGGGCGTAGATTACTTTCCCCCTCCTCCCTTAGATTCAGACCCCACCAAATGGTTTAACATAGACGATGATAAAACCATAAGGACGACTGATTGTCTTTTGCCGGGATATCGAAAAGTTTTTATTGAGTTGGTGCCAAATGGATTGGGTTATCAAATCAAAATAGATGTTCTAGTTAATACCACGGCTAATGGTCAACAATTAGTCTCTTTTCCTGTTATTGATTATCCTTTTACCGCTCCAGCCAGGTTAAAAATCGGTTTTGCCGGGAGTACGGGAGGATTTTCCAATTACCACGAAATAAGAAACGTTACTGTTAACGTATCGGATATTTCTGAAGCTTTACTTCCCGTGGTTAGTGAGCAAAATCGCCTTATCTGTGTAAATGAAGATTTGGAATTTACATTTCCAGTTGCCCTCCAAGCAGGTAATGATGCTTTTATTACCTGTATGCAGCTTTTTGAAAACAACCCCGGGCCTCCAGACAATACAGTTCCTCCAACAAATTATGGTTGTGGGTTTGATGGCTCACTTTGTGTGGGAAAATGTAATCCAGATAATTATGAGGTTCCTGTTTATGATGCCAGTGGCAACTTATTGGGAACTTTTTATTCTATTTTGGAAGAATTGAATACAGGTAATTTTGAAGATGAAAGAAACAAAGCAACGATCCGTTTTGAACCTGCACCAGGATTCACTGGAGAAGCTTCTGTTTATTACAATGTGACTGATAACTATGGTTTGACTTCCCAGCCAGCAAAAATCACGGTAGTTTCTAATCCCTTTCCTGTAAAAATCCAAGATGCATCGATAGAAAACCCTTCTTGTGATGGTCAGCAGGATGGCAGAATTTATGATGTAATAATTGGAGATTTGGTAGCTGGTTTTGATTATGAATGGTTATATAATGGTATTTCAATGGGGAAATCAGGAGCTTCAGTTAGTCCCATAATAAACGGTGAAGCAACCTTTGAATTAACTGGCGTAAATCTAGGAACATATACCTTAAATGTTTGGAATCCATCAGATTCTCAAAACGGGGGTTGCTATGAAACAGTAGAAGTCATCGTTGATCAGGAAAACGGTACACCAGTTACTATAGATATTCCGGACAAAACTATTTGTGAAGGCGAAGATGTCTCCTTTCTTCCATTAGTGGATCCTTCAGATATTCCCCCGGGAGCGACACCTTCTTTCTTATGGTATCAAACTGCAAATAGATCAGGAGGTGCATTAGTAAATAATTCAACCATTTCAATAGGCGGTAATCCCGTAACTGTGTCCATTTCAACCTCAGGGGAATTGACTTTGTCAGGATTGAAAAATAGCGGAGCTTCTTCGACCTATGAGTTTTTTGTAGAAGTTGCTAGTCAATCCCAAGTCGGCGGTAATTTTTGTCCTTATATAGGAGATGTTTTGACTAAAGGTACTGTTACAATAAATCCTCCTATAGAATTCTCTGTTTCAAAAACAGATGATTGGTGTTCTCTTGGAACGGGAGAGATCGTTGGATCCATTTCAGGAGCTAACGATGCTGTTTATTTCCTTTTGGATGAGAATGATGTTGAAATCGCATCTAATTCAAGCGGGGTGTTCTCAGGGCTTTCAGTCGGTGATTATCAGGTATATGGATCTTCACCTTCTTTAGGTTGTAGCACACCAGTTGAATTAGTAAAGATTGAGGGGCCTCAAGAAGCCTTGAACATCACGCCAAATTCTGTAGATAATGCATATTGTGGTCTACCAAATGGGGAGATTAATTTTACCATAACTGGGGGGAATCTACCATATCAATCTGTACAAGTTAATGGAATAGAGGCATCAATAACACCTTCTGGAATATATTCCATTTCAGGTTTGGGAGAAAACACATACACAATTTTGGTCACAGATGCAGAAGGCTGTACATCGACTAGCTCAATGGTGGTTTCAGGAGATGCACCTTCAAATTTTACCACTATAGGGTCTGAAGTTTGTGAAGGTCAAATTGGAACTGCACAATTGGACGTACAAGAACCCTCCACAGGTACACCATTATTCGAATGGTATTATGAAGATCAAAATGGCACCTATCAGTTGATTACGGATGGTCTTACAGTTGGTGGTATTTCTTATCAAATAAGTTCTTCATTTGAGCTTTCTGTCTCTGGTCTTCCTGCAAATACAGACCCTTATGTATTTTATTTACTTGTTACTGGAGATAGGATTTGTGATCAAGGGTATATCCCTACAGAAATTAAAATTACACCTGGCCCTGAAATGGATGATCCATTAATTACTGAAGCCTGTTTCAATGAGTCAAATGGCTCTATTCAAGCACAAATTCCAGGGAATAACTACTCGGATTTTGAATTCAGTATTTCTGGTGATAATGGAGTATTTATTGATTATTCTAAAAATGATGGGCTATTTGAAAATCTTCCTGCAGGCACCTATGAATTGAGTATACGAAGTGACTTGGGCTGTGTGACTACCAAGGAGGTAGAGCTTCTAGAACCTGATCAGGAAATTAGTCTAAGTGGGTTCACCATCGAAAGAGCATCCTGTGACTTAGCAAATGGAAACATAAAGGATATTCAAATCATAGGAGGTTGGGGGAATTATTCCGTAGAGTGGAGAAAAGGCACGATAGATGGAGAAATAATTTCGGGGAATGCTAATGGAGTTTCTGATTTATTTCCAGACAAATATTTTCTGATAGTAACCGATGAGAAGGGATGTTTTGCAAATTTTGAGTTTGAGGTAGGAGAACTTTCAGATCCCGTTTATCAGATAGTTCCTCCAATTAACGTTTGTGTTGGAGAACAAGTAGAAATTAGACCTATACACCTTGCTCCGGATCCCAATCTACCACCTGCAGCCTTTACAGAAGTTTTTTGGTATAAAAATTCTGGACAAAATGGTTTAATCAGTAATGGTCCAGACGCAAGCATTCCAGGTGTTACCTATACCATTGATGACTCAGATTGGCTCAACCCAAGATTACAGATTGACGGACTTCCTGCTGGATCTTACACATTTTATTTCTATGTAGACTGTACCGGACAGGAAATCGAAGTGGAAGTGGAAGTATATGACGTGCCAAATGTGGAATTGGAAACTTCTTTGGTTTCTTGCATTGGTGGAAATGATGGGAGGGTAAATTTCATATCAGGTACCTCTGATGCCTATCTTTATAGTATCAATTTGGGGAGTCCAATTACTCAAGATGAATTCGAATCAATGAGCTTCTCTGCCGGAACCTATGATTTGGAAGTAACCACTCCTGCAGGTTGTCCTCAATATTTAAATTTTTCAATTGATGAGCCTCAAGAAGCGTTGACTGTTACTCCGTTGGTTGGGAATAATCCAAGTTGCGGGGGATTAAATGGTATGGTTGAAGCAACTATCTCTGGTGGTTGGGTGCCATATTCTATTGACATCATAAAAGATGGGGCTGTAATTCAAACTATTGGAGATTCCAATGGAGAATTAATTTTGAATGATTTAGCTTCTGGCATTTATTCCTTAGAGATTACAGATGCACAGGGATGCTCAATTAATTCTACTGATCTGGAACTTGTAGATGGGCCCACTCAAATAATAGTGGATGAGCAATCCATTTGTGAAGGTCAAGATTTGATTTTTGTTCCAACCTTGGATCCACCAGCTTCAAATGCCAGTTTTGAATGGTATTTTGATGCAAATACTAGTCAGAAAATCACACCAGGATTGGCGCCGAATGGAGTTAATTATGAATTAGATTCCAATACAGGTGAATTAAGGGTTTCTGGATTATCCGTCTCAAATACACCGTATCGCTATTATTTAATTGCGATAGGAGATGAGGTTTGTACTGGATTTGTAGCTGAAGCGAAAGGAATGGTTTATGGAACTCCAACTGCAACTTATACAAAAATAGATGAAGCTTGTTTTGAGGAAGGTGGAACTATACAGGTGACTGCAAGTGGAGGCTCAGGGAATTATACATTTATTCTTGACGGCCAGATTACGCAAGAGAATGGATTGTTTGAAAATGTTCCGAAAGGAAGCCATTCAATAACTATAACAACTCCAGAAACCTGTGAAGTAATATTAGATGATATTGAAATTCTTGGGCCATCCTCTCCACTTATTGGCGAAATAACTGATATCATAAACCCAACTTGTGACATGGCTGATGGGGCTATCACTTTAGCTATTGAAGGTGGGGTGCCTGGATATACCATTGAAGTAAAAAGGAATGGAGATAGTCAGAGTATTGAATCTCTTAACTCCCCTGGAAATGTGGTTATTTCCGGAATTCCTCAAGGAGAATACATTTTTGAGGTTATTGATGCATTGGGTTGTACCATACTTGTTTCCGAGCCATTAGACTTAGTTGAAGTCCCAACTGAAATCACGGTTGAGGACCAGTTTATTTGTGAAGGTGAAGTTGCAATAGTTACCCCTTCAGTTCCAAATACTGTCACTTCTCCAGTCTTTACATGGTTTTTTGATGAAAATCTATCATATCCTATTCGAAATGGAGTAGTCGATGGCGTAGAATATCAAATAAGTCCGAATGGAGAATTACAAATTTCAAACTTAGCTTATTCGGATCAACCTTATGAATATTTTGTAATGGTTGAAGGAATGGGAGTTTGTGGAGTGACTCCTAAATTGGCCAAGATAGAAGTTGCAGAATATCCTAATTTGAAAGTTTCAAACCCTTCGATTGTATGTGATCCAAATGGTACAGTAGACTTGACGAACTATATTGAAGGGTTTAATCCGGACTTGTATGATTATAACATCATTAGTCCTACTGGAAATGCGCTTACAGGTGATCAATTGAGTGCCGTGAATCTTTCCGGTAATTATGAGGTAAGTTCTTCTAGAAAGGGGACAAACTGTTGGACTTCTCCACAAAGAATCTTAGTTAGGATAGCGAGCGAGAAGTTAATATCTGATTTTCAATATCATGCTGATCAAGGAGGGGGTATTATAGTTTCCAATGGAGATATTCAAATCTTAGAAGATGTGGAATTTGAGGATTTATCTTCAGGAGAAGTACTGATTTGGGAGTGGGATTTTGGGGATGGAGAAACCAGTAACTCACAGAATCCAATACATAAGTATAAAAATAAAGGTATATATACTGTGACCTTGACCACAACAGATAGTATTGGTTGTCAGAGTGTTCACTCTATTCTGGTTGAGGCAAAAGATGAATATTTGCTTATGGTTCCTAATGCATTTACCCCTGAAGGAAACAAGAATCAGTATTTCAAACCTGAGTTTAGAGGAATTGTGGCTATTGATTTTTATATATTTAATACTTGGGGAGAGCTTATTTTCCATTCTGATCAGTTGGAGAGCCAAGGTTGGGATGGAAACCTTAATGGGCAAAAAGCACCAAATGGAAATTATATTTATAAGGTATCCTATGAGACTAGGTCAGGAAATAAGCTTGAAAAGTCAGGGGTATTTATCTTGATTCGCTAGATGATAATTGCTGAAATTGGACAGGCTCACGATGGGAGCTTAGGAAATGCACATGCCTATATAGATGCATTAGCAGAAACAGGTGTTGATGCCATTAAATTTCAAACTCATATTGCTGAAGCAGAATCTTCAAGCTTTGAGCCTTTTCGAGTGAAATTTTCAAAACAGGATTCCACACGATTTGATTATTGGAAAAGAATGGAGTTCACCCCAGATCAATGGAAAGGAATAAAAGACCATTGTGAAGAGAAAAACCTTGAATTTTTATCTTCTCCATTTAGTAATGCGGCAGTTGACTTATTGGAAAACATAGGAGTAAAAAGATATAAGATAGGCTCTGGAGAATTAGGGAATTTTTTGATGCTTGAAAGAATTGCAAAAACGGGGAAACCTATAATTATGAGTTCCGGTATGAGTTCATTTGAGGAACTTGACAAGACATTTGATTTTTTAAAGCCTTTTGGAAATAGCTTAAGTATTTTGCAGTGTACAACTGCTTATCCTACACAACCTGAAGAATGGGGTTTGAATGTGATTACTGAGTTAAAGGAACGGTACCAAATTCCCGTTGGCTTTTCTGATCATAGTGGAGATATTTATGCCTGTCTTGCTGCAGCTTCTATAGGGGCTGAGATTTTTGAATTTCATGTAGTTTTCGATAAAAGACAATTTGGACCGGATTCCCAAGCGAGTATTACAATTGATCAAACAAAAGTCCTTTCTAGTGGTATTAAACAGATTCAGAATGCCTTGAAAAATCCCATTGTAAAATCTGACAATCAGAAATATTCGGAGCTTAAAGTGATGTTTGGAAAATCTTTAGCGGTGAACAAGACTTTAAATGAAGGTCATATCATAACATTGGATGATCTGGAATCTAAAAAACCCGGTAACAAAGGAATACCCGCTTCAAACTATCTAAATGTCCTTGGAAAAGAATTAAATAGAAAACTAGAAAAATGGGATTTTCTAAGGGAAGAAGATCTTAAATCTAAATGAAGAAAAGAAAAATCTGCGTTGTTATTACCGCACGTCCTTCCTATTCAAGAATAAAAACGGCCTTGACAGCCATCAACGAGCATCCTGAATTGGAATTGCAGCTAGTTGTAGCTGCATCTGCATTATTAGACCGCTATGGGAATGCGGTGAATAATATTGAAAAAGATGGTTTCACAATCACAGCTAAGGTGTTTAACGTTTTGGAAGGTGAAAACCTTACCGCTGCAGCTAAAACAACTGGAATAGGTATTCTGGAGCTATCCACTGTTTTCAATAATTTGAATCCGGATATTGTGGTCACTGTAGCAGATAGATTTGAAACTATGGCTACAGCTGTTTCAGCCAGTTATATGAATATTCCCTTGGCTCATATTCAAGGAGGTGAAGTGACGGGAAATATTGATGAAAAAGTAAGACATGCCATTACAAAATTGGCAGATTATCATTTTGTAGCATCTGATGATGCTTATAAAAGAGTTATCAAACTGGGTGAAAATCCAGAATTTGTTTTTAACACGGGTTGTCCAAGTATTGACTTGGCATATGAGATAAAACAGCAACCAGGTCTGGATTTTGATCCTATTCAAAAATATGGAGGAGTAGGGAAAGTGATGGACTACTCAAAGGGATATTGGGTGGTTATGCAGCATCCAGTGACAACAGAAGTTGGGAGCTCCCGATTCCATATTGAAGAAACCTTACATGCCATGTATAGTCTCAATCAACCTGTATTTTGGTTTTGGCCAAATGTAGATGCTGGTGCGGATGGCACGAGTACTGGAATTAGATCTTTTAGAGAAACGCATGAATTAGAAAATTTCCATTTCTTTAAGAATATGGAACCTCAAGATTTCTTGAAGCTTCTTTATTCCAGTAAAGGATTAATTGGAAATAGTTCCGTTGGTATTAGAGAATGTGCTTTTATGGGAGTCCCAGTAGTCAATATAGGCTCGCGTCAGAATAACAGAGAAAGGGGCAATAATGTTAAAGATGTTGATTATTCTCGAATAGAAATTTTACAAGCATTGAGAGAAATTGAGGAATCTCCAAGACCTGAGGTTTCTACAATCTATGGAAATGGAGAGGCTGGTAAAAAGATTGCCCAGTATTTATCTGAACTCCCATTGATTTTTCATAAAACCATCACCTTTTAAATGAGAATATTAGGACTGATCCCCGCAAGAGAAGGATCAAAAGGAATTCCAGGTAAAAATATTAAAACGCTGGGACGCCAACCTTTAATTGCTTACTCTATTAAAGATGGAATTGCAGCAAAACTTCTATGTAAAACTGTAGTTAGCACTGATGGTGAGAAAATTGCTGAGATAGCCAGAAATTATGGAGGCGAAGTTCCATTTATTCGACCTAAAGAGTTGGCTGAGGATAAAACCCCCTCCATTGATGTAGTCTTACATGCACTAGATTTTTTTGAACAGAATGGGGAACTTTTTGACGCGGTTTGTTTACTACAGCCTACTAGCCCATTCAGACCCAAAGGTTTTATAGATGAGTGTATCCGAAAATTCACGGAAACGGATGCAGATTGTCTAATATCTGTATTAGAGGTGCCACATGAATATAATCCGCACTGGACTTTTAAGATGGATAAGCATGGTAGTTTATCTATTGCTACAGGTGAAAGTACCTTGATCCCAAGAAGACAAGAATTGCCAATGGCCTACCATAGAGATGGGTCTATTTATATTTCTAAAGTTTCCTTGATCAGAAATAAGAGGGTGTTGGTAGGAGGAAAGACGGTAGGGGTTCTATCAGATAAATCCTATTATGCCAATTTGGATACCCCTAAAGATTGGGAGAAAGCAGAAAGAACCTATAAAGAATTACTTGAATGTGCGGAATAGCTGGTATCGTTGGGAAAAACCCTGAAAATAAGGTTTTACTGGCAAAAATGCTTGACAAGCAAAAACACAGAGGGCCTGATGCTCGAGGGATTTGGTCTACTGAGGAGGTTTTTTTAGGTCATAATAGACTCTCAATTTTAGATCTTTCTGTGGCGGCAAACCAGCCTATGTTTAGTAATTGTGGAAGGTTTGTGATCATTTTTAACGGTGAAATTTATAACTACCTCGAATTAAAGCAATCCTTGGATTATTCATTCAGAACTAAATCTGATACAGAAGTTCTGTTGGCTATGTATATCAAATACCAAGAAAAAATGCTTAATCATCTCAATGGGATGTTTGCTTTTGCCATATGGGATATACAGGAGAAAAAACTTTTTGCAGCTCGAGATCGATTTGGCGTTAAACCTTTTTATTATTCTACCCTTCAGGATCAGTTTCTATTTGCGAGCGAAATAAAAACTTTATTGGCTGCTGGAGTTAGCGATGCTCCCAATGACGTGGTTTGGGCTGATTATTTTGTCCATGGAAGTTATGGTTTTCCAGAAGAAACATTTTTTAGAAATATTCATCAACTGTCTCCTGGACATAGTCTCACATTTAGGTTAGGGGATTTAAATCCTCAAATTAGATCGTACTATGATTTTGTATCCGAAGTCAAAAGTCAGAGGGTTTTTGAAAAGGATAACAACTTACAAGAAGAATATCTAGAATTGTTACTTGATTCCCTTCGCCTAAGGTTTAGATCGGATGTGCCAGTTGGTTTCAATGTAAGTGGGGGATTGGATTCATCTATTTTGTTGGCAATGATTTCAAAAATCAAGGCTGGAGATACAGAAAATATTGAGGCTTTTTCATTTTACACAGGAGATGATCGTTATGATGAATTACCATGGGTGAAGGATTTGATCTCTAAAACCAATAGTCCATTAAATCCTGTCCTATTATCACTTACAGATGTACCTGATCTAATAGAAAAAGTAGCGTTTTTCCAGGATGAGCCATTTGGAGGTTTTCCTACCTTGGCTTATTCTAAAATTTTTGAAAGAGCAAGACAGAAAGGATTTTTGGTATTATTGGATGGGCAAGGCATGGACGAAGCTTGGGCAGGTTACGATTATTACAGAACAGACTCCAA
>JABXHZ010000385.1 GCA_013373335.1 Cyclobacteriaceae bacterium
CAGCCAATTTAAAATATGCCTCCGGCAATCTGACTTGGAACTGGCAGCATGAGCTGGTCTCTGAAAACTACACGGCTGAAGTTGGCTATGTTCCCAGAAGAGGCTATACCAAAATCAACCCAACCATAGGATACCGTTGGTTTCCTGTCAGCGAAAAAATCCTCAGTCATGGTCCTGATTTTGGCACCACCTTTTTCTTCAACAAAGAAGGTAAAAAAACAGACAATACTACCTATTTGTCATATAGCATAAAATGGCGAAGCCAAAGTACCTTCATGCTTTGGACAGCGTACGATTACATCCTTTTGCAAAGACCTTTTGATCCTACCAACTTTTCTGGGGAAACACTTCCAGCAGGAACCGAACATTCTTGGAGTGCCTTGGGCGCCGAATATACCTCAAAACCACAGAGTTTATTTACTTACAGTTTTACCACCCGACTGGGAGGGTATTATGCTGATGGAAAACGATACAACTTTACCACAGATCTTGGATACCGGTTTCAACCCTATGTCAGTCTTGCCTTGAGTACCAATTTCAATCGAATCAATCTACCAGAACCTTGGGGAAACACGGATTTCTGGTTGGTAGGTCCTAGGATTGATGTGACTATGACCAACACCTTGTTCTTTACGGCTTTTGTTCAATACAATGAACAAATCGAGAACATCAATTTAAATACCCGTTTCCAGTGGCGATTTAAGCCTGCATCAGATTTATTTATCGTCTACACAGACAATTACCTTCCAGCTCCTTTTTACACCAAAAACCGATCAATTGTACTGAAATTCACTTATTGGTGGAATATTTAAGGCATCAGCCAAGTACCCTCCCAATCTTTATCTTTAGCAAACAGTACTCGAAGATGCCCCTCCTTTCGAAGCTGCAGCACATCGATTTCCAAAGGCTCCAGCTTCAAAACGGTGAAAAAGTGGTTTTCTAAATCTCTTTCAGTGGAGCCATCAAGGGAATTTGAAATGGGAGTTCCTGGAGCATGAGCTCCAGTGTATTCTGACCTTCGGTGATTTGGAATTTTCTTCCAAAGTTCCTTAGCCAATTCATCCCGAAAATGGAGTTTAGATTTTGCCTTTATCCGGATTTGAACCTGCTTTTTAGGATGGTAAAAATGGAGTGCCGCGTAGGAGTTATTCTTCAAATCTGAACATTTTTTAGACCTATAGTCCGTATAGACAAAAAAATGAAGCTCCTCACTTACCTTCCTCAGCACTACGGTTCGAACCGAGGGAAAATCCCCTGAAACCGTACCCAAATTTACCCAATGGAAAGGGTGTTTTACCTCCAATGCACCTCGATGCAGCTCATGCTTGACTGCCTGCCAAATTTCTTCCAGAGATTCTGCTTTAGAAAATAGCATTATTGTTCGATGGAATTTGCCTCAAAATAAACCAGTTCTCCCTCCTCAAACTCCACCTGAAGCTCGATCGGATTGCAGCAAACCTCGCAATCCTCAATGTACTCCTGAGGAGAAACCGAGGGATCGAGTAGCATTGAAATCTCCTGAAAGCAATGTGGGCACTGGAAGAAGTGTTCGTGCATAGAAATGAAACAGGTGAAGGATGAAAAAGTTGATTAGACCCCTTACAAAAAACGTCATCGCGAGCGAAGCGACGCGATCTCTTTCGGAAGAGATTGCTTCACTACCTTCGCGATGACGAAACTCTATTAATTAATTTTCCTCCTTAATCCTTCTTCGGTGCCAAAATCGGTATCTTTTGGTCGATCATGGACTTTTCCAATGCTTGTGTAGAAGCCATTACAGCATCGACTTGCACTTTGACTCTTGAGAAAACACTCAAAAGATCTTTGGCTCGCTGCTTTTGCCCTTCTGTAATTGGCGGCTCACCCTCATTGATCGCTCCGTAGATATGCAAGAGATCGGCGTCCAATTTATTCGGGAAGTTGATCACGTCCTGGAAGGTCTTCTGCTTAGTCTGAATCAATTCCGACTCCGCCTCATCGATAGCAGTCAGCACTTCTTTGGCCTGATCATGCCATGATTTGTATTTCTCGGCATCCACTCTTCCTGTCAGATCCTTAATTTGACCCCGAATGCTTCGCAGATCTTCAGCCATTTTTCGGGTAGAAATAATAGCTTCTCGGAGACTTGTAAGCTGGGCATCCTGGTCCTGATATTGAGCGGCTGTGGCGGTCCATCTCGGGTCGGCTTTTACTTCGATTTCCTTGCTGATTTCCTGATTTCCATAGCGCATCACCAGCTTGTATTTGCCTGGAATCACACGCTGGGCCGAAGAACCGATTCCAGAGAAAACTCCTTTAACTGATTCAAAGGAATCCAAACTCAAATCCCAATTCAAGCGGTTCATACCGCTCTTCTTCTTGACTTTTCCGGTTTTGGCTTCTGAATCGGTCGTGAATTTGCGAAGCACTTTACCGCTCATATCCTGAAATTCAGCTTCCAAGAGCACCGAATCTACATTTTCCTTCAGGTAATACATGACAGAAAATCCGGGATAAGGATTTTGCCCTACTTGGGGGTCATTTCCTCGGAAAGCAAAATCACGAATGGCAGCCTCAGGTTCGTAAACGTAGAAGTCAGCATCTGCTGCAGCTTTCAGTTCATATAGCGGATTTAAATCATCCATCACCCAAAATGCCCTTCCTGAAGTAGCAATGATCATGTCATTGTCCTGAATCATCAAATCATTGATCGGCACCACCGGTAAGTTCTGCTGAAATTTCTCCCATTTTTGACCCCCATTGAAAGAGACATAGAGACCAGTTTCTGTTCCAGCATATAGCAAGTCTTTCTGATTGGGATCTTCCCTTACTACCCGTACAAAAGCTTCCTCGGCAATTCCATTCACCAAGCGAGTCCAAGTCGTTCCATAGTCGGTAGACTTAAAAATATGCGGGGTAAAATCATTGTATTTGTAGCTGGTGAAAGCCACATAGACGGTAGCGGGATCATGAGGAGAAACCTCGATCTGATTGACCATGCCTTCCGGCGTATTTGGAATGGTGATATTGGACCAGCTTTGGCCCCCATCCTTGGTCACATGAAGCAAGCCATCGTCTGCCCCTGCGTACAAGACATCCGGGGTATGAGGTGACTCTGCGAGATACATGATGGTATGAAAAACTTCCCCACCGGCTCCCTCATTGGTAATTGGACCACCGCCATAATCCAGATTCGCAGGATCATTCTTGGTCAAGTCAGGAGACACTTCCTCCCAGCTCATTCCCCGATTGTTTGTCTTCAAAATCACATTCCCTGCGTGATAAATCACTGAAGGATCATGTTTCGATGCGATGATCGGAGCATTCCAATTGAATCGATACTTGACCTCTGCAGGCTTGGAAGCCAAACCTTGATACGGGTAAGCCATCACATCTTTTTCCAACTTAGTCTGTGAATTCCATTCGGTGATAATGCCTTGGTAGCAACCTGAATACACGTAGATTGGATTTTCAGGATCAAATGCAGAATAAGCTGACTCACAGCCTCCAACCGGATAAAATTCATCCCATCCAATACCACCGCCATTTGCCCTAGATGCTAAGGAAACAGAAGAGTTATCTTGCTGACCTCCATAGATCCTATAAGGGAATTGCTTGTCCACATTCACCCGATAAAATTGGGCAGTGGGCTGATTATCCTGACGAGACCAGTTTTTTCCACCATCGATGGACACATTTCCTCCTCCATCATTGGCATTGACCATGTATTGAGGGTACTTCGGATTGATCCAAAGCTGATGATTATCACCGTGCTGGGTACGAAGATTGACAAATGTTTTTCCCCCATCCTTGGATTCCACCAAAGGTGCATTCATGATATACACTGTCTCCGGCTCGGTTGGGTGAGCCAAAATATGCATGTAATACCAAGAACGTGCACGAAGCAGTCGGTCTTCATTTACCAATTTCCAAGTTTTTCCGGCATCATTAGATCGGTAAAGTCCACCGTCTTCCGCCTCAATGATAGCCCAAACGATGTTGTTATTGGCCCGGGAAACGGATATTCCGATTTTCCCCATCACTCCTTTGGGCAGGCCTTCACTGAGTTTGGTCCAGGTTTTCCCCATATCCGAGGACTTGTAGATTCCTGAACCCGGGCCTCCACTCTGTACCTTCCAGGGAAAACGACGGTGATCCCAATAAGCTGCATAGATCATCCGGGGATTAGTAATATCCATACTCAGATCCGAAACACCGGAATTTTCATCTACATAATGTACTTTTTCCCAAGTCTCCCCTCCATCTTCAGAGCGATAAATTCCTCGTGCATCGGTAGCACCGTAGGGACTTCCTTGTCCGCCCACGATGACTAAGTCAGGATTGTTTGGGTGAACAACTATTTTGGAAATCTGTCGGATCTCAGATAGCCCCATATGCTTCCAGGTCTTTCCCCCATCAACTGATTTATAAACTCCATCTCCATGTGAAGTCATGACTCCCCTGACAGGAGCCTCTCCCATTCCGACGTACACTACATTAGGGTCAGATTCCGCAACAGTAATGGCGCCAACAGATGCTGTACCAAAAAAGCCATCGGAAACATTAACCCAGCTTTCTCCTGCATCTGTGGTTTTCCAGACTCCTCCAACAGAGCCCATGTAAAAAGTCAGGGGTTCTTGCACAACTCCTGCCACTGCAGTGGCTCGCCCTCCTCGAAAAGGACCGACAAGCCGAAATTCCATAGCATTGTAAAGAGCGGTGTCAAAACTCGCCTCTTGAGTAGTCTCAGATTTCTTTTTCGATTTCTGGGAAAAGGAGCTTTCAGGCGAAAAAAGAAAAATAAGTCCCAAAATAACTGGGATTAATTTGGTCTTCATGATTGATAGATTTGGTGGTAAAAGGTAAGATACGAAAGGAGGATGACTTCTTTTTAGAAAAAGAAGAAAAATCAAATTCACCAAATTTTTGAATAATTCCGAACTCAAAATAAAAAACCCTCGAGAAGATTCTTCCCGAGGGTTGATTTAGGTTTGGGCGAAGATTACTCCACCTCCACCGGTGTCTCAATATTCTTGAAATACACCTGTTTATCGGCATCCAAGTCAACCAAGACAGCTGAATCATTTTTGATGTAACCCGCCAAGATTTCCTTGGAAAGTTCATTCAAGATCAAGCGCTGCATGGTTCGCTTCAATGGTCTGGCACCAAACTGCGGGTCAAACCCAACTTCAGCCAAGTAATCTAACACCTCTGGAGTAGCCTCAATCTCAATATTGGATTCAGACAATCGTTTCTGAATCTCTCTCCATTGGATATCCACGATTTTGCGGATAATCTCCTTGTTGAGCGGCTCGAACATGATGGTTTCATCGATTCGATTCAAGAATTCCGGACGAACTGATTTTTTCAATAAATCAAAGACTTCTGCCTTGGTCTTTTCCAGAACCTCTTCCTTGTTCCAATCCTCCATCTCGGCAAATCGCTCTTGAATCAGGTGCGAACCGATATTGGTGGTCATGATGATGATTGTATTCTTGAAGTTGGCGATTCGACCTTTATTATCGGTCAATCGGCCATCATCCAGAACTTGCAGCAGGATATTAAATACATCCGGATGAGCTTTCTCAATCTCATCCAAGAGAATAACAGAGTAAGGCTTTCTTCGAACTGCCTCAGTCAACTGACCGCCTTCATCATATCCCACATATCCTGGAGGCGCTCCTACCAGTCGGCTGACGGCATGTCGCTCTTGATATTCAGACATGTCGATTCGCACCATGGCATTTTCATCATTAAACAGGTATTCGGCAAGGGCTTTCGCCAATTCGGTTTTACCAACCCCTGTAGTACCCATAAAGATGAAGCTACCAATCGGACGTCTTGGATCCTGCAATCCGGCTCGGCTTCGACGTACAGCGTCAGAAAGGGCCGCAATTGCCTCCTTCTGTCCTGCTACTCGTCGACCCAATTCATCTTCCAAATGGAGTAATTTTTCCCGTTCGGACTGGATCATCTTGCTTACTGGAATCCCTGTCCATTTAGAAACGACAGCAGCAATATCCTCAGCATCCACTTCTTCTTTTAACAAAGGAGAACCGGATTGCATCTCTATTAATTGCTTTTGGAAAGATTCAAGTTTCTTTTCTGCTTCTACAATCTTACCGTATCGAATTTCGGCTACTTTTCCGAAGTCACCAGCACGCTCAGCTTGCTCGGC
>JABXHZ010000286.1 GCA_013373335.1 Cyclobacteriaceae bacterium
AAATTTTTAAAGGCAAAAATGGCCGAATATGGTGTCACAGATGCTTGGCATCCCGATCAAAATCCCAATGTAAATTCCGGGCCTGATCGAGGGCATTCCCATGCCACGGATAAAATCATCATGCCAGGCGATGTAATTCAGATCGATTTTGGGGTGAAGCTCTATGATATTTGGGTGAGCGATATACAGCGCTTTGCTTATGTGCTGAAAGAAGGTGAAACCGAAGCGCCAGCCGATATTCAACAGTATTGGGAACATGGAAAGGCAGGTTCCCGAGCAGCCTTGGCTGCAATGAAACCCGGAGTGAAAGGCGTGGATGTGGACCAGGCACAGCGCGAGCTGATGGAAAAGGCCGGTTCAGAGTATGTCATGTGGAGTACGGGACATCCAGTTGGGTACGTAGCGCATGATGTAGGGCCTAATTTGGGAGGGTCCCAAGCACCCAGCATACGACCTGCTGCCCAAAAGGAGTTGAAAAAAGGAATGGTCTTCGCATTTGATGGGTTTCATGCCTGGAAACGAGCAGATGGTACGACCAAGACAATTTCAGTGGAGGAAATGGCAGTTGTGGGAGAAAATGGAGCTGAATACTTGATTCAGCCGCAGGAAGAGTTGATTTTGGTTAAGTAGAAAATGAAGATAAATAACCCCGATTTTCCATCCGGGTTATTTATTTGTTTTTTGTGGCCATGGCCTCATAAATAATATCATGAATTTGGGTACGGATTTCTTCACTGAGTAATTTTCGGTTTTCCGCCTCTGGATAGACTCTGTTGGATAGAAATACATAAATCAAATTATTCTCAGGATCTGCCCAAACACAGGTTCCTGTAAATCCAGTGTGGCCGAAGGTGGATTTGGGAGCGAGCTTTCCAGCAGAACCACCCTTATCGGGTTCAGGTTCAGGTTTATCCCAGCCCCAGCCTCTTCGGCTTTGGGTGGATTGGCGTTTGGTGAATTCTCTAACAGTCCCAGGTTTCAAAAGGCTTACATCTCCATAATACCCCATGTTGAGCATCATTTGCATCATAACTGCCAAATCATTCGCCTTTCCAAAAAGTCCGGCATGGCCTGCCACCCCTCCATACATGGCAGCTCCCGGGTCATGAACATAACCTCGGACTTGTCGCTTTCTGAAAGCCACATCGTTTTCTGTAGGAGCGATATTGTCCAAAGGCATTTTTTCAAAGGGCTTGAAGGTCAGCGTGTACAGTCCTAAGGGCTGATAGAAATTTTGATCTAAAAATTCATCCAAGGGTTGATTAACGATGCGCTCTACGACGGCCTGCATAAAGTACATGGTCAGATCAGAATAAACATAGCGGTTCCTGCCACCTCTCTTTGGCAAAAGTTCTGATTCTACCGTCCATTGCCAAATGCTGTCTCGAAGGGCATCATTTGCATACATTTCATTGGAGACCGGGCGGGTAAATCCCGGACTGGAAGAAGGTTGGTAATAATCAGATCGCCATTGTCCTGACTCTACCGTATTGACATAATGCGGGATAAAGGCTTTCAAGCCCGCTTCGTGCGCCATGACGTCCTTGAGCACCAAATTCGCCTTATTGGTGCCTCGAAGTTCGGGAAGGTAATCGCCCAAAGTCTTATTCATGTCCAATTCACCCCGGCTTTCCAAAAACATAACAGCTTGGGTTGTCGCAAGTACTTTGGTGATGGAAGCCAAATCGTAGACGGTTTCAGAATTCACTTTGGGGCTATTTCTATATTCTAACTGCCCATAGGAACGCTCAAATACTACCTTTCCATCTTTTACAACCAATACATTGGCACCAGGGGTAGCTTGAATTTTGATGGCTTTTTCCACCACTTCATCGATTTGATTAAGTTTTTTACTATTCAGTCCTACACTCTCAGGGGTGCCATAGGAAAGCCGATTCAAACCACTCAAAAAACCACCGACTCCATAGGTGAATTGGGTGCCTGTACTTACGGGTAAAATCCCCATCGCAGGACGGCCTCCAAATAGAATTTGAGGGGAAAGATTTTGCGTCAGCTCATTGTCCTCATAGGCAATCACTACATGATCTAAGCCTTCCAAAAAGCGAGTAGCATAGGCATTCCCAAAGAGAACCGTTACCACTTCTTGGCGTTCTTGCAATTTTCGGAGCAAGGCCACATCCCCGGGTGCTACACCAAAAGCCCGTTTGGGGTTATTGGAGATTCCCATCATTCCCACAATTACCACATCAAAGTCCTCGAGCTTTTTAATCAGATTGTAATGCTCTGATTCACTGGCAGCTTTGGAAATGTTGAAATGTTCAAATGGAGCGTATTTGGATAAGGTTTTCCGGAATTCTTCACCCTTCCCTCCAATGCTCAAACTGGCAAATCGCTTCGTATCCAATTGTCGGAAGGGTAGAAGCTCATTCCGATTTGAAGCGACTGTCACAGCTGCCGCATAAAGTTTTTCAAGTACTTCTTCCGTTTTAGGGGTGACTAGCCGCTCATACAAGCCGTCTAATTCAATCGGTTGGTAGTCATGAAGTCCTACTTCATATTTGGCCTTCAGAATTTTCTTAACTCTTCTATCGATTTCAGTTTGTTCAATTTTTCCAGCAGCTACAGCTTCCTTTATTAGCGATTTTGCCTTGGATACATTTTGGGAATAGAGTAAGATGTCGTTGCCTGCTAATACTGCTTGGAGGTCCACCTCTCCCGGGCCATAGAATTTAGTGACTCCCTGCATATTCAATGCATCTGTGAAAATCAAACCTTTGAAATTCATTTGCTTTTGAAGCAAATCGGTCACCACTTTTTTGCTTAGGCTGGTGGGCTTATTGCCTGCATCTTCCAAACTCGGAATATTGAGATGAGCCACCATGACGGATTTCAGGTTTTCTTTAAAAAGCTGCTGATAGGGGTAAAGGTCTACTTCCCATATCCGTTGTTCTGGATGACGAATCAGAGGAAGAGAGTAGTGACTATCAGATTCAGTGTCCCCATGACCTGGAAAATGCTTTGCATTTGCAATAACCCCATGGTCTTGAAGCCCTTTCATATAGGCCACTGACCGGGCAGCTACGGCCTGAGGGTTTTCTCCGAAAGAGCGGTATCCAATGACGGGATTGTCAGGATTGGAAT
>JABXHZ010000006.1 GCA_013373335.1 Cyclobacteriaceae bacterium
GCTTCGTCGTAGTCTCTGACTAGGAGAGAGAGTTGTCCGAGTTGTTGGTTCATTATTAAAGATATTTACTTTCTCTCTTTTTGCCAGAAAGAAAGTGATGAGATGTTTCTCGAGCTCTCCTACTTCTCCAAAGGCTATAAATTTTCATCTGAGCTAAAAAAAATCCTGCTTTCGGAAAAGCAGGATAATAAACCGGCAATGCTATTTTCAGCTTTCTGATTTCATCCTTGTGACTTATTCTTCCTTCTTCCTTTCCCCTCTAAACGTCCCATTCGGCTGAATAAAACTCACTGCGATAATTTCCCCGTCTTTTTCTTCAAACTTCAATTTAAAACCATCCAATGCTTTGAAACTGAACTCGTGGTTTCCAACTGGAATCTGCTCATATTCCGTTTGTCCGGGTACAAAAACAAATAATTTATCTTCCTTGACATAAATTTTCACCTCTTGCACTCCCATCAGAAGATAAGCGCCTTCATATTTTTTTAGCTCCTCTACGGAGATTGCTACCTCCTTAGGAGTCCTCTTAAATTCAATTGGATCCAATGCTGGTTCGAATGCAGCCTGCAAACCAGAAATATCACCCGTTAAATTGCTTACAAACTGAAATTTGAAAGGATTTTCTCTATTTGGTTTTCCTTGATAGATCAAGATCATATCGAACACATCGTAATGTTTATGCTCTAAAAATCCCCCTAATAAGCCTGTTTGAACAAATAGGGTGTCATTTTTAAGTTCTACCTCCATTGTCCCATAGCCATGATGATTATAGGAACCTATGTACTCGATCAGATTGTGTGATGGGCGGGTATTGGTGATTTTGGTTGAATCAGTTTGAGATTTGGCCTTGGCCTGAGCTTCTTTGGCTTCTTCTAACCGCTTTACTGCTTCACCCAACCAGTCTGAGGGCTCCAGATTGAGCATGCGGTCAGCTACCATATTTCTAACGACTCCTGGTAAGGAAGAGCCATTTTGATTGGTCAAGACCATAATGCCCAAGCTGTCGGTAGGGAAGAAGGAAGCCGAGGCTGAAAAGCCGTCAATATTTCCGCCGTGCTCCGCCCTATAGTGTCCCCGATAGGAAGACAAAAACCAGCCATAGCCATAATTTGAAAAATGTGCATCAGGGTGCTCCTTGGTTGGAGAACCATCAGAAACCACCATATGCGAACTCATTGCTTCTTTGACGTAGCCTATGGGAATGATCTCTTCACCTTTAAATTTCCCTCCGTTAATCCAAGTAATGAGCCAGTTCGACATCTCGGTGACGCTTGAGTTGATCGCTCCAGCTGGACCCATAGCAGCAATGTCATAATAATCCATCCGGGTAGTTTCTCCTTCTAAATCCACCGAATAACCAAAGGATTTATCAGCATCTTTTTCCAAGTCGGAAATCGTAAAGTTACTTCTAGTCATACCCAACTTGTCAAAAAAGAACTCCTGTACATTCTCTTCCCAGCTTTTGCCGGTGAGTCTGGCACCGATTTCTCCCTGGAGAAAAAACATCCAGTTGTTGTAATACCATCGTTGTCGTAGGCCAGTGAAAGGCTCATGATGAGCAATTCGTTTGATTAATTCCTCCTTCGAATCTGATGGAAACATAAACCAAGCAAAATCGTGTCTCGGCAAACCAGTGCGATGAGCCATCAAGTCTTTTACGATGATCTGCTCGTTCATCCAAGGTTCGGCAAAGCGCAGTTCGGGAATATATTTTCCAGGTCTTTCATCAAAACCAATTTTTTCTTCATTGCGGAGGACACCCAAAACAGCAGAGGTAAAGGCTTTGGAGGTTGATCCAATGGCAAAAAGGGTATTTTCCGTCACTGGAATCTGATTTTCCAAGTCTTTGTAGCCAAAGCCCTTTGCATAGACAATTTGATCCTTTTGTACAATGGCTATTGCAAAGCCCGGAGCTTTTAAAGCCACTCGGGCATTTTCAAGTTCGGTATCCAAAGCCTTGAAAACATCTGATTTTTTCTGGGAAAAAGAAGGGCTTATTATAAAGCTGAAAAGTAGAAGTAGAAGAATTTTGCGCATCATCAAGTGAATTTAGAATTAACAATAATAAAAGATTGCCCCGAAAAGCGATAAACTTATTCGGGGCAATTTAAATAATTAGGGATTTTCAAAGGGCTTAACCTTCATTCTCCAAAGTCCTTCTTACTTGATCCAGATTGACTCGGACTTCTTCGATAGTTTCCCATTCACGGCCTCGCTCTCCATGCTCAATACCCACATAACCATGGTAATTATGCGCTAAGACGATTTTCATCATCCGGGTGTAGTCCAGCCCGGTTTCTTGACCCTGATCATCCCATACCTTAGGTTTGAGGCTGACTCCTTTGGCAAAAGGCATCAGTTCGTCGACACCACGATAGGAATCATAGCTAAGAATTTGGTCTCCATCCCGATTCATAATAAAGTTGCCAAAATCAGGTAAGGTGCCTGCCCGAGGATGGGCCGTTTGTCTAATCAATTCCGCCAGCCATTTTCCATTAGAGGAGTAGCCCCCATGGTTTTCGATAATTACATTGATATCAAAATCATCTGCAAACTCACAGATTCTTCGGAGAGTAGAACTGCAGACATCGATAGCTTCCTGCTCCAATTTAGGGTCTTGACTGAATGGAACTGCCGTGTAGGCATTGATCCGAATGGAGTGACAACCCAGGAATTTGGCTGCTTCTACCCATTTTTTGTGATTTTCCACGGTTTGTTGCCGCTCTTCGGGGGTCGCGGCACCCAACTGACCTTCTCGGTCTACCATGATCAGTACGTTGGTGACACCTTCCCCATCGGAGCGAGTTTTCATCTCTTGAAGGTAGGCTCTGTCCTGTGCCTTGTCCATAAAAAACTGATTGACATATTCCACCGCATCGATTCCGTGTTTTTTGGTTTCTATGGCAAAGTCCAGGTTGTCCATTTTCCCTCCGAAAAGCAGTGGGTTCAAAGACCATTGCGCCAAGGAAATTTTAAAAATTGGATCCGCTTTTGTTCTACCAAATGAAAATTCTGGTAGTCCTAGTCCTAAAGCTGCAGCTGCCAGACTGGAAGTTTTGAGAAAATTTCTTCTGTTCGTCATAGGATTTTTGGGTTAATGCTTGTGATAATCTAAGTTAATGATTTTGAGGGATATTGGTTTGTCGTCCTTATACATTCTCTCTTCCTGATCGATAGAATGGAGCAGGAATACTATGCCTACTGCCCACTGTATACTGCTTACTGAATCAAATCTCCCAGCCGCTTCGATACTCCCTCGTTAGCAATTGATTTGCTTCTTCATCGTTGGTGATTTTGACCAGATTAGCATCGAAACTCACTTTTTTCCCGGCTCGAAGAGCAATAGCTCCAAGGTTAATCGTATCGGTGATGCATTGAGCACGCGTAAAACTACCGGGAGTCTTTTGCTTTTCAAGCATAGCATCGACCCATTGATCGGTTTTTCGGTCTACTTCACGGGAATTGACACGTTCGGATTCCCGACCTGCCATCATTTTTGATTCAGGTA
>JABXHZ010000411.1 GCA_013373335.1 Cyclobacteriaceae bacterium
ATAAAATCTTCTGAAAGAACTCAAGGCTTGGGATGAAGACATGGTACAGCGTCGGTCTACGGCTTATGACGATGTGGAAAATTTCCCGAATAAATTTACCGCCAACTTCCTCTTTATGATGAATCATGGCGAAAGCTCCATTCCACGAATCAACGAGGGTACCAAAGCCGAATATGCCCGACTGATGCAAGAATGGAAACCGCTCAAAACCGAAGGCGATCGACTGATCCAGACAGCAATTCCTGCCTTTAATCAACTGGCAAAGGAGAAGGGGGTGGGAGTTTTGTTTGTGGAGTGATTAAGGTTTTAACCAATTGCATCCCGATAATTATCGGGATGGTTGGGATAGCTGGTTGGGATTTGTAATCCCAACCAGCACTTAATTTACGTCCATAGGTATTGGCTAAGAGACTTCCCCTAGTGAACCATAATTTATACCTAGATCAATTAGAATTATTAATTAGAGTAGAATAAAAACTTCAGTTGAGCGATTTTAAATAGATTCAAGTTAAATTGAGTTATGAAATCAAACCAAGGAGTAAGACAAAAATGGATTGAGGCGGCTTATTCTGAGTTTGCATTAACGGGACCGGACTTTAGTTTAAAAGCCCTGTCAGAAAAAAGTAAACTGCCTAGAGCATCTCTTTACTACCATTTTGCCTCCAAAGAGGAGCTGCTGGAAGAACTTCTTCTCCTTCATCAAGAAAACATCAATAAATACCATTCTCAACTAGTGAAAAAGGTAAAGAGTCTGATTCCGGATTTATACGAGGTGGTATTTTTGCATAAGGAGGGAATCCTTTTTCATCGCCAATTACTTTTGCACCCTGAGAAAGATGAATTTTATACGCTTTATAGAAGCGCTAATGAAATCTCCTTCACTATACTTCTTCCTCACATAAAGCGCCTTTTTGACACCCCAGGTTCGGATGATGAATTTATCCAATTCTATCACACCCTGACCGATGCCTGGTATATCCGCTTGGATCCAAACCACTTTTCGGTAGAAAGTATGATTGCCTTGGCTTTGGAAATTATGGAAAATACACTTGGCTTATTCTCAGGATCTATAAGTCCCAAAAGCGAATAGATTTACTACTTTTTAGCCTATTTAACGAGTCTTTATCCATAAAATTCTCATTTGTACTGGACAGAACTGTCTAAGTATTTTCCTTTTGATCTGTTTATTTTAATACCTTCCATATTAAAAGTCCCTCTTTTTTATTTTAAATCTAATTCCCAGCAAGATGAAAAAACTCAATTTCATTGTTTTTGGATTAATCAGTTTCATGATTAGCTGTCAAGCTCCTGAACAATCCTCTTCAGAAAATGCCATTCCCTACCCAAAACAGGAATGGAAAGGAGTCCAGGGAAAAACCCTCGCAGATTCCAAACCCTATTTTATTGGACCACCCAAAGCACCAGAAGGAGCTCCCAATGTATTGATCATTTTATTGGATGATGCAGGTTATTCCAATAACTCTTCTTTCGGCGGGGTAATGCAAACGCCGACTTTTGACCGAATTGGGGATGAAGGCATCCGTTATACCCATTTTTCTGTGGCTGCTGTCTGCTCCCCTAGCCGTGGTTCTATTTTGACAGGATACAATATTCACCAGATCGGAACAGGCATCATTTCAGAGTTTGCTACCGGTTATCCCGGCTACAATTCCCAGATTGACTACAGCACCCCTTCGATCGCTAAAATTCTTACCGATAACGGCTATGCTACGGCTGCCTTTGGGAAATGGCATAATACTCCCATGGAGGAGGCTTCCCCTGCGGGACCTTTCGAAAGCTGGCCTACTGGAATCTGGGGTTTTGAGTATTTCTGGGGGTTTATGGGAGGAGAAACGAACCAATTCCGACCCTTGCTCTATGAAAACACAACACCCATAGAAACGCCAGAAACCAATGCTGATGGATCTACCTTCCACCTTTCCCACGGTATGGCGGACCAAGCCATCAAGTGGCTAGACAATTGGAAAGGCTTGAGAGACAATCCATTCTTTATGTACTATGCTCCGGGAGCCGTACATGCACCTATCCAAGTACCAGAAGATTGGCGGGACAAATACAAAGGCAAATTCGATGAAGGTTGGCACGTCTACCGACAGGAATTGCTGGAACGACAGAAGAAATTGGGATTGGTTCCAGAAAATGCCCAGCTAGTAGAATGGCCAAAAGTGATTCCCGAATGGGATTCATTCAGTGAGGAAGGGAAGAAATATTTATCCCGACAAATGGAAGTCAATGCCGCCTTTATGGAACATGTGGATCATCATGTGGGCCGGGTTATTGATCGACTGGAAGAAATGGGTGAATTGGATAATACCTTGGTCATTTATCTGAGCGCAGACAATGGTGTCACAGCAGAAGGAACTCCCACAGGAACTTTTTCTGAATTATTATTCCAGAATGGCTTCCCTCCACTTTCCATGGAGCAACAATTGGAAAAATTGGAGGAATTTGGAGGAATTGAGGAGTGGGGTGGTCCGCATTTAGCCAATCACTATTCGGTAGGATGGTCCTATGCCTCTTCTACCCCATTCCAATGGACCAAACAAATTGCATCGCATTTTGGAGGAACCATATCAGCCACTGCCATACGCTATCCAAAAGCGATCAAAGCCAAAGGAGAATGGAGAAGGCAGTTCCAAAATATCACCGACATCGTACCAACCATATTGGAAGTAACTGGAGTACCTACTCCCGACTACGTAAATGGTCAGAAAAGAAAAGAATACCCAGGCAAATCCCTGACTTATGCTTGGAACGATCCTGATGCCAAAACCAACCATCCTACCCAATATTTCGAGATGACTGGATTTGTAGGACTTTACCATGAAGGATGGACCATTTCTGGAAAACCTTATCGTGTACCTTGGTCTGTGGACCCCGAAGCTTTAAAGAATTTTGACCCCCTAAATACCGAATGGGAATTGTATAACGTCAATGAAGACCCTATACAATCAGTGAATCTGGCTGATAAATACCCAGAAAAAGTAAAAGAACTGGAAGAGATTTTCTGGAAAGAAGCTGAAAAGTATGATGTATACCCTATCGGAGGTTCTTTGGGTAGAACTCTACAACCCGAATCCAATCCTCAGCGAGCTGCCAAGAAACACTGGGAACTTACCCCGAATGTCTACCGCGTTCCTGAGCTGGCAGGACCGGAAATTAAATCCACCAACTATGAAATCAATGCCTATATGACGACCACAAACAAAACAGAGGGCGTCATCTATGCGGTGGGGGAAAGACTGGGTGGACAAGTCTTGTTTATAAAGGACGGTAAACTGAGATACAGCTACTCTACCCTTGGCTTATATTGGCAAGACTTTGATGGAAATGTGAAAATCCCTGTTGGCGAAGTCAAAATTACACTGAGGCATACCATGAAAGAAGCACGCTTGAATGGCCCTTCTTTGGTAGAGCTCTTCATCAATGATCAAAAAGTAGGTGAAATGGACATTACCGCAACTGTTTATGCTGCATTCACAGGACATGAAACTTTCGATATCGGAAGGGATGAGGGAATGCCAGTCAATGAGGAATATGAGCACCTAGGAAAATTCCCTTTTTCAAATGGCCAATTGCACAAGGTTGTATTTGATATCAGTAATCCTGAAGATAAAGTGACCGCCTCTGAGTATAGCGTTATTGATTAATGGGATAGACCTAATAATTAGTTTTCATTTTAAAACAGGAGGGTCCAAAACCCTCCTATTTTGATTTTTAGATTGCCGCCCATTTCCTATCATCCAAAAAAAACGATCCAGAGTTTTTTCTTAATTCAAAGAAAATAGCCTCATCTGTCCCTTATCCTCATTCTTTAAATTTTTTACCTAACTTAAAGGATCACAAACAAACCCAAAAAACCTATGCAAATAGCCATTCATAATTGGATGCGAGCGGAAACTTTGGAGAGTACTTTAAAACGTATTTCTTCCCTTGGATATACCCATCTGGAAATTCAGGGCGCACCCGAAATGTATGACAATCAACAAGTAAAAGAACTGCTTGATAAATATGGTATCCAATGCTGGGGCTCGGTGACGCTGATGCTGGAAGAACGGAATCTCCTCGCCAAAAATCCTGACCAACGCAAACGATCTGTGGAATATGTTTTAGACCTAGCCCAAATGGTAAAGGACTTGGGAGGAAAGGTCATTTCTTTGGTTCCAGCTACTGTAGGGAAAATTGTACCGGATGCCCGACCTGAAGAAGAATGGGAATGGGCCGTAGAGGGGGTCAAGGAAATTTATGCCTTTACCGAAGCAAATGGACTGACCATTGGCATTGAGCCAATCAACCGTTTTGAAACCTACTTTATCAATCGAGGGGATCAAGCCCTAGCTCTTGCGGAAGCAGTGGGCCCCAATTGTGGGGTTTGCTTGGATACCTTCCACATGAATATAGAGGAAGTGGATATGTTTGCCACGATGAAGCGAATAGGCTCTCGCTTGGTCAATTTCCATGTCGCGGACAACAACCGAATGGCTCCAGGCATGGGTAAGTTGGATTGGAACAGAATCATGAAAACCTTGGCCG
Organism: Cyclobacteriaceae bacterium; assembly: GCA_013373335.1. Lineage (GTDB taxonomy): Bacteria > Bacteroidota > Bacteroidia > Cytophagales > Cyclobacteriaceae > Algoriphagus. The sequence continues at coordinate 4,555 of JABXHZ010000411.1, forward strand.
AGATTGGCTATGACAAGGTACTATCCGTAGAGTTTTGTCCACCGATTGATCGGACGCCGGCCAACCCCTATCCAAACTCCATAGACGAAGCACCGGAAGGTTTGAGCGATGAACAGTTGAAGTTTTTGCAAGACCATGGCAGTACCGCAGTCACCGAAGATTTTTATACCATGCTGACTCAAAAATCCATCAATCAACTCAAGCCTTTTCTCAAATGAAAATAGCCAATATAGAGGCCTATTGGCTTCGTTGCCCCATTCCTAAGGAAAAACAACACCGATCGGATTACGGCTTATTGACCAATTTTGATATGACCTTAGTGGTGGTCACTACGGACACGGGACTTCAGGGATTTGGAGAGGCAAAAGCCGCTGTAGGTTCCTCAGGTTCCTGCGCAAGTATCGTAAGCTGTATTGAGCATGAGTTAAAACCCATTCTTATCGGTCAAGATGCAAGAAACATTAGCCGGATTTGGGAGATTGTTTACAATGGAACTCGGGATCATTATGCTCTTTCTCGGGGACGAAAATTTCCAATTTTAGGAAGAAGGGGATTGACTATTTCTGCATTAAGCGGAATTGATACGGCACTTTGGGATATCAAGGGTAAATCTTTAGGAGTTCCGGTTGTTGAGTTGCTTGGCGGAAGTTGTCGCGAAAAGATGCCTGCCTATGCCAGCGGTGGCTGGGCAAGCGCAGAAAAAATCGGAGAACAGTTGCTGGGCTACACAGAGAAAGGTTTCTCCGGAGTAAAAATGCGAGTTGGGGTGATGGATGAGTCCGTTGGTGAAAGTATCAAAAGAGTAAAGGCAGCTCGGGAAGCACTTCCTGATCATATCAAATTGATGATTGATGCGCATGGTACATTCAGTGTTCCAGAAGCTAAACAGTTTTGTAGGGGTGTGGAAGATTGCAACCTGTATTGGTTTGAAGAGCCCATCAGCCCGGATAATCGAATAGGAACAGCTGAAGTGCGAAAGAGCACCTTCATCCCCATTGCTGCTGGAGAAAGTGAATACACGGTCTTTGATGTTCGAGACCTAATATCCGAGCGGGCACTCGACGTAATTCAGCCGGATTGTGCCATTATCGGAGGAATCACTGAAGCAATGCGGGTTTCCCAATTGGCCCATACCTATCAGTTGGAATTGGCGCCACATTGTTGGGGATCGGCCTTTTCCTTTATGGCTGGTGTTTCGGTAGCCTTCGCCTCCCCTTCAGCCAATGTCATTGAGTTTTCCTTAGGAGGAAATCCGATGATGTATGAACTAGTAAAAGAGAAAATCTCTGTCGATCAAGATGGGATGTTAGCTCAACCCGATCAACCTGGACTGGGATTAACCCCAAATTGGGATTTTGTAAACGAATTCAAACAATAAAATCATGGCTAAAGCAATACAAATCAATCACATCGCTCTGGTAGTCAGCAACCTAGAAGAAGCCTGCGAATTCTACGAAAAAGAATTAGGCATGGAGCCTATCCCGGCTTTTTTGTTTGACTATCCTACGGCCTTCTTCAAAATCAATGAAGATCAACAACTACACCTGACCGAATGGGAGGATGTCTATTCCTTCCGTGGCCATATGTGCCTCCAAGTTGATGACATCAATGCCATTTATTGGAGAATGAAGGAATTGGGAGTCATTGATGTGAAACCTTGGGGTTATGTGCGGCAATTACCGGATGGCCCCATTCAGATGTTTGTCAGGGATCCTTCCGGGAATTTGATCGAGCTTTCCTCTGCACCCGATGCCAAAATTGATCCCAAGATCTTCGAAGATGAACTCTTCAAAGCGGGTATTTATGTCTCTGGACGGAATGACTTTAGAGGTTATAAGTCTAAGGATGCCACCCTTTACCACAAGAATAAATGAAGCAAAAGATTTTGCTTTTGGAAACCTTGGCAGAGGAAGCCATGGAAATCCTACTTGCGGACAAGGATTATGAGATTGTACTTGCCCTAGATGAAGAAGTTCTTCAAAAAGAAATTGCCGAAGGAAATATCCAAGCCATCATCACCAGAGGAAAGGGACAGGTTCGCGCATCCCTTATGGATCAAATTCCAAGTCTTCAGGTGATCGCTCGAGCAGGGGTTGGCTTGGATAATATCGACGTAGCGGAAGCTACAAAAAGAAAAATCAAGGTTGTCAACGCTCCCAACAGTAATGCAAATACCATTGCAGAACATACCCTTGCATTGATGCTGAATTTGCAGCGCAACCTATATTCGGCTTTTACGATGGTGAAGGAAGGTCGATGGAAGGATCGTGGCACTTATGCCGGTGATGAACTTCATGGGAAGACCTTGGGAATTTTAGGGATGGGAAATATTGGAAAAAAAGTGGCCCGGATTGCAGAGGCTTTTGGAATGAATATTTGCTATTGGAGCGAAAGAGAGGAACCTGTCCCTTATCCCTTACGATCTTTCGAAGAGGTTCTTCAAACTTCAGATTTGGTCAGCCTGCACCTACCCCTGACCGATGAAACAGAACATTTAATCAATGAAAAAGCCTTTGTTCACATGAAGACAGGAGCGCTTTTGGTCAATACTGCTCGAGGTAAAATCATTGACCAAAAAGCGCTTTTTGAGGCTTTAAAGTCAGGAAAGCTTGGTGGTTTTGCTGCTGATGTCTTAGAGGAGGAACCACCTGCAGAAGACAACCCACTCCTGACACTTCCCAATACTCTTATCACGGCCCATGTGGGGAGTCTCACAAAAACCACCTATACTCAAATTTGCACCATGACGGTCGAAAACACACTGGCTATTTTGGAGGGGAAAGAACATGCCCCTAATTGCATCTTCAATCGAAAAGACTTAGGGATTTAAATTTTCGCAAAGTATAGCTTCCAAGAATCAAATTCATTCTTCTATGCGCCCCCTCCAATTGGCCATTATTCTTTCTTTTCTTTTAGCTTGTTCAGCTCCTCAAGTTCAAGAGGCTGAGTTTGATCAGGAAAATTCCTTTTCAACTCCTTTAGGAAAAACCTACCAAATCCCCTCCCCTTCTTCAAAACTCCTGGAACAATACCATACTGCAAAAGCAACGTATGAATCAAACCCAGAGGATGTAGAGGCTTTGATTTGGTATGGTCC
>JABXHZ010000455.1 GCA_013373335.1 Cyclobacteriaceae bacterium
ATAAATCCTGGCAAGCAAATAATCCCAAATAGGCAAATATCAGCAAGAGGTAGAATAATTATGCTCGCAAAAACCGTTGCAGCAGTTCCTCCAGAAGCTCCTAATGCTCGATAATAAGCATGATCCTGATGCTTTAAATAGGTAGGAATATCTGCAATGACAATTCCCAATAAGTAAAAAAGGACGAATACAATTCCACCTCCAGTAGCACCAAACTTATAGATTAGAAATTGTTCGACCACTCTCCCAAAAAAATAGAAGGTGAACATGTTGAATAGGAGGTGTATGTAATCTTTGTGGATAAACCCTGATAATAGAAATCTATCCCATTGATTTCTTCTTTTGATCAAATAGGGCGTAAACATCCATCGTTCCACCAAGTTGGAATTATTAAAAGCCAAAAAACTACTGATTGCCGTGAGGATAATCAGGATAACAGTAATGGAAAGATTCATGATTTACTTTTCTCGATGTACCAAGGCTTGCGTGATTTCATACAAGCTTTGATAATAAGATTCATTTACTTTTTGGATTTCTTTTAATTGAGAAAATCCAGTGTCGAAAAACTCATTCATTTTTTCCTCTGCAAGCTTTTTGACTCCTATCTTTTCATATAGGTTTTTTACTGCTTGTACTTTCTCTTGTGGATCAAATTCTTCTAGTTGAAGCCAATGGTTCAAAATTTTGGCATCCTCACCTTTTGCCAGTTCCAAGGCTTTGATTAGCAAGAAGGTCTTTTTGTTGGAAATGATATCTCCGCCAACTTGCTTTCCGAATTTTGCCTGGTCTGCGAAGACATCCAAAAGGTCATCTTTCAGTTGAAAACCCACTCCAATACTTACTCCAAAATCATAAAGCCGTTCCTGATCTTCCTTGGATGCATTGCCCAATAATGCTCCCAGTTTTAGGGCAAATCCCAATAAAACAGCTGTTTTCAACCGGATCATATCAAGATATTCTCCTTCTGTGACATGATCATTGGTTTCAAAATTCATGTCGAGTTGTTGTCCTTCGCAAACTTCCGCGGCAGTTTGATTGAAGGCCTGGATAATACCACCCAATTGATCAGCTGGACTTGGAAGTAAAAGTTCATAAGCTTTCACTAACATCACGTCTCCCGATAGGATCGCAACATTGGGATTCCATTTTTCATGAACAGTTTCCTTCCCTCTCCGGAGCGGGGCCTGATCCATGATGTCATCGTGCATGAGGGTGAAGTTGTGAAAAACTTCAACTGCAGCGGCTTGGCTTAGGACATTTTCCGGGTCTTTTTGATAAAGACCATAAGAAAGCAAGGTCAATAAAGGTCTGATTCGCTTTCCCCCCAACTTTAATATGTAGCGGATAGGATCGTAAAGTTCATCAGGCCTTTGGCCAAAGGGATAGTTACTCAGAAAGTTCTCTAGCTTATCTAGAAGTTCGGGTGCGAGTTGGTTTTTCGTCATTTTCTGCAAATTCCAGGTCGATGGTTCGTCGGTCAATATCGGTATTAACTACACGAACCCAAACTTTGTCTCCTAGGGTGATCATTTTTTTTGATCTGCTTCCGACAAGCCTCATGTTTCGCTCGTCATATTCATAATAATCATCGGTCATATCCGCCACGCGAACCATACCTTCACATTTGGTTTCGGTGATTTCAACGAATACTCCCCATTCAGTCACACCGGAAACAATGCCCTCGTAGTCTTTTTCCTCTGCCAAGGACATGTATTCAACCTGCTTGTATTTAATGGATGCTCGTTCCGCATCGGCTGCACGTTTTTCTCTTTCTGAGGAATGAATACATTTCTTTTCCCAAGGTTCTGCATCTGGAGATTTCCCGCCATCCAAATAGTGTTGGAGTAGGCGGTGAACCATCATATCGGGATAGCGCCTAATAGGAGAAGTGAAGTGTGTGTAATGTGGAAATGCTAGACCAAAATGGCCTTTCGGTTCGGTAGTATATTTGGCCTTTGCCATAGATCGGATAGCCAATTGCTCCAAGACGTTTTGTTCGGGTTTTCCCTGAATCTCATCCATGAGCTTGTTCAGAGAAGAAGCTACTTGTCGCTCGCTGTCTAATTTCAGCTGATGCCCAAATCGCTTCGCGAAGCCTGAAAAAATATCCAGTCGATCCATATCCGGTGCATCATGGGTTCTATAGACAAAGGTATCCATGCCATTATGCTTTTTGTAAATAAATTCAGCCACATATTTATTGGCCAATAGCATGAATTCTTCGATCAGCTTATGAATATCTTTTCGCTCTTTTATAATTAGACCAAGGGGAGTTCCTTTTTCATCCAGTTTGAATTTCACCTCGATGGTTTCAAAATTAACAGCCCCATTTTGGAACCTACGTTTCCTGATTTTTTTGGCTAATTCATTGAGATGAGTAAGCTCTTCAAAAAAGTCTCCTGCTTGTTGATCGATATTTTCTTGAGCCTCTTCATAGGCAAATCTCCTGTCTGAGTGAATAATAGTCCTTCCAATCCAGTGATTGAGTACTTTGGCATCCTCATCCACTTCAAACACACAGGAGAAAGTAAGTTTGTCCTCATTTGGGCGAAGCGAACAAAGTCCATTACTTAAGTGCTCCGGAAGCATGGGGATGGTCCGGTCAACCAAATAGACGGAAGTGGCTCTTTCATAAGCCTCTTTTTCCAATGCAGTTTTGGGAAGGACATAATGGGTAACATCGGCAATGTGAACCCCAATTTCAAGGTTGCCATTTTCCAGTCTTCGGTAAGAAATGGCGTCGTCGAAATCTTTGGCGTCGACGGGGTCAATGGTGAAAGTGGTCACTTCCCGAAAATCCTTCCGGGCTTTGATTTCTTTTGCAGTGATTTTGTCGGGGATGGCATTGGCTTCGGCTTCAGCTTCTTTTGGATATTCGAAAGGAAGTCCAAATTCAGCCATGATGGAGTGAATTTCTACTTCATGAACACCGGCTTTCCCGAGAACACGAGTGACTTTACCAGTCGGGTTTTTATCTCCCTCACGCCATTCAGTCAATTTGACCACCACTTTCTCATTGTGCTGGGCACCTTTCAAATCACCCCGATGCACAAAGATGTCCTTGTGCATTTTTTTGAAATCGGGAACTACAAACGCAAATCGTGGGGAAATTTCGACTCTACCTACAAATTCATCTCGGGCTCTTTCTAAAATTTCAAGTACTCTTCCTTCACTTCTACCCCCTCTGCCTTTGGTTGGATATACCATGACTCGCACTCTGTCATCATCCAAGGCTTGTTTCAAGTCCGCTTCTTTAACTAAAATATCTCCATCTGTTGCTTCGGGATCATCTGGAATGATGAAAGCAAAACGAGGGTTGACATAATCTACCTTCCCGGTTATGAATTCTGGATCCTTTTTAGAGGAGTAGTAGTTTCGGGGACTTTTTGCAATAGTCCCATTTTCTACAAGCTTGATCAGGATCGGCTCGACGGCACCTTTTGAAAGCGCATCCCGGATTTCAAGTTTTTTAATGATCTGTTTGGAGGAGAATTCTTCTCCATAATGATTGTCTAAAAATGATTTTATTTGCCGGGCAAGTTGTGAAGCTTTGGGCGATTGAGCTCCGGCATTTTTCTGATTTCTTCTGTTGGATTTTCTTCCCATACGGGTTTTTTGCTAGTTTTTTAAGGCCCAAAAATATTTCGGAGCTTTAGTTATGTTCTTTTTTTAGGTTATCGAGATGGACTACTTCTATGTCCATTTCATCAATTCCCGGATTCATGGCTAAATAAACCCGCGCTGTCACCTCTACATCTTGGAGGCAGTACTTTTTAATGCGCTCCATATCTTTTTCTAAATGAAAGGTAGTATTTACTTGACTCCCATCAAGGTCGTCTTTCGAAGTAGGAATACCAAAAACAGAGGCCAGTAATTCGAGCCTAGTGTAATATTTATAGTCACCAAATTTCCAAAGCTCCATCGTATCCAAATGGCGAATTTCCCAAGGTTTTTTTCCTGCAATTTGAAGCGGTTCGGGTAGAGGAACTCCTTGGATCAGCATCCTTCGGCACAAATAAGGAAAATCAAACTCTTTCCCATTGTGAGCGCATAGAATCCACTTATTTTTTTGGAGTAAATCCGATAGTCCGATTAGCAATTCGCGTTCACTCTCATGCTCGAAAACTTTGGACCGGAATATTAATTTCTTGTCTTTCTTTTTCCATTGAAAATATCCTACGCCTACACAAATAATTTGTCCAAATTCCGCATGGATACCTGCCCGATCAAAATATAGCGAACCCGGCTCAATGACTCCGTCTGGGTCTTTTTGTAAATGTTTTTCCTTTTTGATCCACTCCTCCCGCAGGCGTTCATCTAACTCTTCAAACCGCTCCGTGAGAGAGGCGGTTTCTATATCTAAAAACAAAATATCTCCTAATTGATTGAAAAAATCTGCCATCATTCATCTAACTATGTAAAACCCCCACTAATCCAAGTTCAGGGATCATTTGCTGCAGCGAGGGGTCAAAACTACCAGGAGTAAATATAAACTTTTTGTCAAAAATTTGATCTAGAATGTAGTAACTCACCCAAAACTCATTGGTCAAGCAAAAGACTGCAGGATCAATGGGTTCTACTTTTGCCACACATTGAGGGCCCAGTTCTTTGATTAAATGACGAAGGGTCGAAGTTTTTCGCTGCTCCCCATCCAGTTTACCATAACCCCTTGATGTGATCATCACGGTGTTGAGTTCGATCAAATTCAAATTAATGATGTAAACTCCCCATTCAGTTCCCGATTCGGTTTCTTCTTTGGCTATGGCAAGCTTTACTCCAGTTACTGGAGCAAAATCAATATCTTTTTTCATGGGTGATTCTAAATTTTCAGCTGCGTAAAATTAATGCAGTTCCATTTCAAATAAGTCCGATAAATGCTTTTTGACTTTTTCCTTCACCTCTGCTTCATCTACCGGGCGCCCCAACTCTAAATGGAGGGAAGTAACCGCTTTATCGTCTATTCCGCAGGGAACGATGTTGCCAAAGTAATTAAGATTCGCATTGAGATTGAAAGCGAAACCATGCATAGTTACCCATCTGCTGGATTTGACACCCATGGCGCAGATTTTCCGAGGATTTTCCTGCCGAATAGAATCAAGCCAAACACCAGTAAGCCCATCGATTCTTCCTGCTTCTATACTATATTCTGCTAAAGTCCGAATAATGGCTTCTTCTAGGTAGCGCAAATATTGGTGGATATCAGAAAAGAAATTTTCGAGATCTAAAATAGGGTAACCTACTAATTGTCCCGGTCCATGATAGGTGATGTCTCCGCCTCGGTTTATTTTGTAAAAAGTTGCCTCATGGGCTTTTAGACCTTCTTCATCCAGCAAAAGATTCTCCAGTTTTCCGCTTTTCCCTAAGGTATAGACATGGGGATGTTCCACAAATAAAAGGTGGTTTTCGGTGGGAATCTGTTCCTCGGCAGGCCTTTTTCGGTTATTTATTTTGGTGGCTACGATTTCAGCAAAAAGTTGCTCTTGATAATCCCAAGCTTGCTGATAATCCATCCGGCCTAGGTCTGTGAATTTTACTTTTTTGTTGATAAATTCATTCATATATAGAAGGTACCGTGGCTATTTAAACTAATGGAATGAGGCTTTCGTTCGCATTTTTCAAAATTAAACAATTCCTCCATGGCAGAGCATCTTGATTCCGGAAAGCGAGGCGAAGAACTAGCCTGTCAATGGTTAGAATCGAAAGGTTATGAGTTTGTAGAAAAGAATTTCCGATACAAACATGCTGAGATAGATCTAATCATGAAGCATCGGGGTTTATTGATTTTTGTGGAAGTCAAATTTCGGTCGGGAAAGGGTTTTGGTTATGTGGAGGAGTTTGTCGACTATAGCAAAAAGAAATTAATCGTAAAGGCCGCAGATGCATATATCCATCAAATTGATTGGCATCGGGATATTAGATTTGATATAGTGGGCGTTTATAAAGACCGTAATGGTACAATTAATTTCAGGCATTTTGAAGACGCATTTTATTAAGTAGAATTAAAATGAAAAAGCTAAAAATTACCTTTCTTTTCCTTTTTGTGACAGGGTTTGTTTTTGCCCAATCAGATAAAAAAGACAAACAGATTCTGGAAGATGCCTTGGAGGCAAAATCCGAATTTCTGGAAGATGACCCTGGAATGGAGCAGTTTTTCAACTCTTCCTTTGGTTATATTATTTTACCCAATGTAGGGAAAGGAGGATTAGGTGTGGGGGGCGCTGCTGGTAATGGAGTGGCCTATGAGCAGGGTAAGCACATTGGATATGCTCGGATGACTCAGGTTACCATCGGTTTTCAAGCCGGAGGTCAGGCCTATAGCGAGGTAGTCTTCTTTGAAGATCAAGAGGCTTGGGAACGCTTCAAAAATGGAAAAATTGAAATGGCTGCACAGGTTTCTGCAGTAGCTGCAGCAGCAGGCGCATCTGCAAATGCCAAATATGTGGATGGAGTCATGGTATTTACGCGTACCAAGGGAGGCCTTATGTATGAGGCTTCAGTAGGAGGGCAGCAATTCAAATTCAGAGATAATTAATCGGCTCGATCACTGCGGTAAACTAGGTTTCCCTCCGCATCCCACTCAGCTCGAATGTATGGTTTAAAGTCATTCATATAGGGCTCTTCCTGATATTGGATTTCCCTTTTCCGAATAGCTCGTGTATTGTTAGTATCCCAGTATTCCGTCCATAGCCCAACTTTCTGACCATAGCGATATTCCCCAGTGACTGCAACTTGCCGATCTTCATAAAAATGGTAGAAATAGCCTTCTTCTAAACCATATTGTACTGGAATGATTTTTTCGATTGACTTAGATGTTCGGTTATAATAGGAAATCCGAGATTCTTCAGGCCACCCTTCTTGGTAATGATTCTTGTCTTGGAGTACATTTCGGTTGTCGAAAAGCATCCAGGTATCATGTTTCATCCCGTAGTAGTACATTCCACTTTCCACGACTACATCGTTGATTCTTCTTTCATAGGGTCCATGAAGGAGATAGCCTTGGCCCGGTTGGTAGTCTTCCCGCTTAATGCTTTTTTCACCAGTGTCATACCAATACACATCTCGAATGTAGGGGTCCGGCTGTCGGGAGGCATCTGTATAATTGAATAATTCAAAAATCTCCTGCCCTCGAATTGTCTGTCGGAGAAAACCTCTCCGTGTTTTAATTCCGAAGTAAATGTTTTTGCGCTCCTTTTTTTTCCGCTCCTTCTTCTCCTCTTTTTCATCCCGATCATCAAATAATAACAAAGGCATCGTGGAGGGTAATACCGATGAGTTTACAATCCCAGTGCTATCAGGATCTAATTGTTTTTCACCCGATGTTTGACTCCAAGTCTCGGAGAGGAAAAAACTAAAAAGAAAGACTGAAAAGAGGATACGTTTCATATTGGAAAAACGGAATTTATTATTCCGTATTTTATTCAAAAATAACATTTCAAGATCAATTCCATGAGTTTGTTTAGAATTTATAATCTTCTGCCTATTTTTGAGGAATTTGTAAAAAAATCAATCAAAAAATGAATTCTATTCTATCAGATCGCATCTTGAATATGGAGGAATCAGCAACCTTGGCAATGGCCAAAAAAGCGAGGGAGCTGAAATCTCAAGGAATTGACATCATCGGGCTGAGTCTTGGTGAGCCGGATTTTAAAACTCCTAAACACATTCAGGAAGCCGCCAAAGCTGCAATTGATGAGGGAAAATACTTTTCCTATCCTCCGGTAGCTGGCTATCAGGATCTGAGAGAGGCGATTGCAAAAAAGCTTAGAGAGGAAAATAATATACTCCAAGCAAAGGCTGAGAACATTGTTGTCTCCACCGGAGCAAAACATTCCATCGCCAATACATTTATGTGTCTTCTTAATGAAGGGGATGAGGTAGTAATTTTTTCCCCTTACTGGGTGAGTTATGCCGAGATTATCAAATTGGCTGGAGGTATTCCGGTTTTAATTGAAGGGACTTTAGAAAATAATTTCAAAGCTACTGCAACTCAGTTGGAGGAAGCGATTACCGATAAAACCAAGGCTGTCATTTTCTCTTCACCTTGTAATCCTACAGGCTCTGTATTTAGCCAAGAAGAATTGGAAGCCATTGCTAATGTGGTCAAAGCTCACGAAGGAATTATGGTGATTGCAGATGAGATCTATGAACTGATCAATTTTACCGGCAAGAATTTTAGTATTGCTTCTCTTCCAGGGATGTTTGAGCGGACCATTACTGTCAATGGTTTTTCTAAAGGTTATGCAATGACCGGCTGGAGAGTGGGCTATATCTGTGCCCCAGTAGAAATTGCCAAAGCCGTAGAAAAAATTCAAGGCCAATTTACTTCGGGAGGGACGGGGATTGCTCAGCGTGCAGCTTTAGCGGC
>JABXHZ010000217.1 GCA_013373335.1 Cyclobacteriaceae bacterium
CCTAAATCCCGGAGATGCAGTTTTGATTCCGGATCCAGGTTATCCCACCTATACCTCGGTCACACAGTTATTGGAGTGCGATGCCATCTATTACCCTCTTCGGGAAGATGGAGCCCCGGATTGGGAATTTTTGGAAAAGCAGGATTTAAAAAAGGTCAAGTTGTTCTGGGTGAATTATCCCCACATGCCAACTGGATATCGGGGAAGTAAATCCCTTTTTAAGGATTTAATAGACTTTTCCCGGCATAACGATTTGGTATTGGTACATGACAATCCCTATTCCCATATATTGACTCCAGAACCACTCAGTATTCTTGCTATTGATGGAGCCAAAGAGGTTTCTTTGGAATTAAACTCTCTAAGCAAAACTTTCAATATTCCCGGTTGGCGTGTTGGAATGGTTTGTGGGAATCAGGAATGGTTACAAGCTATCCTTCGGGTCAAATCCAATATGGATTCAGGCATGTTTTTAGGCATACAAAAAGGCGCTATTGCCGCCTTGCAATTAGGGAAATCTTGGTTTGATGAATTAAATCGACAATATGAAAACCGAAGAAAACTAGTTTGGCAGCTTGCTGAACTTCTTCAATTGGAGGTGGAAAAGGAACGTTCTGGTCTGTTCGTTTGGGGGAAAGTCCCTCCAGAAATCAATGCTGAGGAACTGGTTGATCAATTATTGTACGAGAAACACATTTTCATCACACCCGGAAAAATATTTGGAAAGGCAGGACAGGATTACGTTCGAATCTCCATCTGCATGCCCGAATACAAAATTTTAGAAGCAATCAAGCGAATCAAAGCTTAATCGTATGAAAAAACTACATGTTATTGGACTTGGATTATTAGGAGGTTCCTTCAGTTTGGCGGCCCGACGAAAATTCCCCGAACTAAAGGTCACAGGTTTTGATCTCTCGGAAAAAAACCAGAAGGATGCTGAAATCCTAGGAATTATCACCGAGGCAAAAGAGATTCCGGATTCAGATACGGATATAGTCCTGCTCGCAACTCCAGCCGATAGCTTAGGAGAATTGCTTGCCAACACCTTGGATCAAATTGGAGAAAATACCCTGGTAATTGATTTGGGGTCAACCAAAGCCAAACTTTGCGCACAAATTGCTGAACACCCAAAGCGTAGTCAATACCTTGCCGGGCACCCGATAGCAGGTACAGAATACAGTGGGCCAAAAGCAGCCTTTGCGGATTTATTGGATGGAAAGGTGATGATTCTCTGTGAGATGGAAAAAACGGATTTATACCTCAAAGAAAAGGCCTACCAATTATTTGAAGCGCTGAACATGAAACTTCGGTTCATGGATCCAGAGGAACACGATCGGCATTTGGCATTTGTCTCCCACCTTTCTCATATTTCTTCCTTTATGTTGGGAAAAACAGTTCTTCAAAAAATGGCAGACGACCGCAATATATTCGATATGGCTGGTTCAGGTTTCGCCTCCACTGTGCGATTGGCAAAATCTAGTCCTGCAATGTGGGCCCCTATTTTGACAGAGAATAAGGAGAACATTTTAGCGGCCTTGGATGGATACATTGCCAATCTAAGTGCTGTGAGGGAAAAAATTGCTGCTTCCGATAAGGAAAGTATTCATCAGGAATTAGCCGAAATCAATCAGATCCGGGACATTTTGGATTTGGGGAAAGGTTGAGATAATAAGTTAAAGCTTAAAAAGTTGGAAGGTTGGATAAAGAGAAGATTCAATCGAGAATTTGTAGGAAGATTAACTTTCAGTCAATAATTTGAGCTAACAAAACCCAAAACCTATGAAAACTCTTCTTTCTCTCCTATTTGCGTTTTTCAGTTTTAGCCTTTTGGCTCAGGAAACTTGGCATGAAATCCCAGCAAAGGGAGAAGCCATGAAAAGGCATGAAAACTCCTTTGTGGAATGCAATGGGAAATTTTATGCATTGGGAGGTCGAGGAGATCGGTCAGTTGATGAATTTGATCCAAAAACCTCCACTTGGACCAAAGTAGCAGATGCCCCAATGGAAATCAGCCATTTTCAAGCGGTAAGCTTTGAAAATGAAATTTGGGTTATTGGAGCTTTTACAGGAGGCTATCCTCATGAAACCCCTATTGAAAACTGTTTGATCTTTAATCCAGAAAATAAAACCTGGAGAAAGGGACCTAAACTTCCCGAGGGAAGAGTAAGAGGCTCAGCAGGGGTTGCCGTGAAAGATGGTAAAATCTACTTGATTTGTGGAATACAAGATGGGCATTATGAAGGATTTGTCCCTTGGTTTGATGTTTTAGATCCCCAAACCGGGACTTGGGAAGCGCTACCTGATGCCCCTAGAGCACGGGATCATGTGAGTGCCGCTATCGTTGGAAATCGATTATTCCTGGCAGGTGGAAGGACCTCCCATGCGGCTGTAGGCAAAGTTTTAGAAACTACCATTGAAGAGATCGATTTTTATGACTTTGAGACTGGAAAGTGGGAAACCGCTCCAACCAAAATCCCAACTCCAAGAGCTGGAAATTCTAATTTAGCAATTGGTCCATATTTAGTCATCATGAATGGAGAAAGTGCAGCCCAGGAATCGGCCCATGCCGAGGTAGAAGTTTTGGACACTAGAGATTTCTCTTGGAAAAGCTTACCCTCTCTAAATCAAGGAAGGCATGGAACGGGGATTGTCTTTTTGGATGGGAAAATCTATGTAGCAGCTGGGTCGGCAAACCGGGGCGGTGGTCCAGAGCTCAATTCCATCGAAGTTTTGGATTGGGAAAAAGCCATTCAACAGTAAAATCGATGGTTTCTTGGGGAACATTTTTTATCAAAATGCAATTGTGTTTACATCAAATTAAAAATCATGAAGACACTGAAGTTCAAAACAAATATTAATTGCGGGAATTGTTTGGCGAAAGTTGAACCCAAGTTGAATGCTGAATCCAAAATCCAATCTTGGAATTTGGATTTGAAAAGTGATGATAGAATTTTGACGGTTGAATCGGAGGATATCACCGAAGAGGAGGTTTTCAAAACAGTCTTGAAAGCTGGGTTTATTGCTAAGCCTCTTTAAGTGAAATAGCCCTTTCAGGGCTGATTGACTTGTATTTTTTCTAATATTCTGTCAGGCTGAGCGGAGTCAAAGCCTATAGAAGTTTACTTGGAATCTTTGAAGTTCTTATGGGGAGTGAAATTCCGACATAAAGCCAAGATTTTTTACTCGCTCCAATCTCTACCACTTAATATTTCTTTGTTTAAAATTAAGACCTCGACTCCGCTCGGTCTGACATTTTCCAAGCCCTTGAAAATATCTTTACAGAGTTTACTTGAAAAACCATCTGAAACTGAAACAAGGTGCTTTTATTATAAATCAATTCACTTAATAATCTGATTATCAACAAATAAAGCCCTGAACTTACCAAGTTTTTGAACTTACCAAAATTAATTTCGTATTTTTGAAACTATGAAACCCACAGTTTCCATCATAATGACCCTATTTGTTCTCTTTGCCTCGGTTGGAGTAGCAAAGACAACTCATTTTTGCATGGGGCATGAAATGGAATCTGAAATCGGATTTGGGAAAAAGCACCTGGACTGTGGCATGAATATGCACATGGATCATTCAGAAAACGAGGATGACAATCAGCAAGACCCCAACTCTTGCTGTGAAAACATCACTACACAACTACAGGTAGATGATGAGTTCCACTTAAAAAAGGTTGATCATCAATTCTCCTCAACCTTTGCTTTGGCTTTGGTTCAGGTATTTGTTTTTGGCATTGATCCCATTCAATCTGAAAAGACGAAGGTTCCTCCTTATTTCACTCCCCCACTTGAAGAGGATTTTCAGATCCTTTACCAACGTTTCCTAATATAATTCAAAGGAGCAGTTTTGGCTGCATGCAATGAATTTAAGCCAGTTTCCTTTTGGCCATTTTCTGCATTAAACCTTTGAATTATGCTAAATCGAATCATCAAGTATTTCCTTGAGAATAAACTCGTAACTGTGATTTTTCTCCTGCTAATTATTGCATGGGGAATCATCACAGCACCCTTTAATTGGAATGTGGATTTTCTTCCCCGAGATCCTGTTCCGGTAGATGCCATTCCCGA
>JABXHZ010000108.1 GCA_013373335.1 Cyclobacteriaceae bacterium
AAAAACCCCGAATACATTTTGTAAACGGGGTTTGTGGGCCCAGCTGGGCTCGAACCAGCGACCTCCTGTCCCGATATATCGGGAGAGTCAGAAGCTCAGTTTCGTGTTTTTTCAATCAATGCTTGAAGCATATGAGGTTCTTCTTTGAGCTTTTTAATAAAAGCTGTGCTTTTCATTTTTTTGATATATAGCTCAATTTTTCTCGCATGAGAGAAGGTTATGGTTTCAATGGCAAGAAACAACTCCCAGTCAGCGGCTTTGGCTGTATATCGATGGTTTCCGTATGAATGAGAGTTATGCTTTTCGATTCTATTTTCTAGGGAGTTCTGTGTGATTCCGGCGTAAAATCTATTTAATGAAGGACTGAAAAGAATGTAGCAAAACGGCATAACTAAAAATAAATGATTCACTAAAAAAAATGAAAAAACCCCGAATACATTTTGTAAACGGGGTTTGTGGGCCCAGCTGGGCTCGAACCAGCGACCTCCTGTCCCGATGAATCGGGAGAGTCAGAAGCTCATTATCGAGTTTTTTCAATCAATTCTTGAAGGGTTTGGGGTTCTTCTCTGAGCTTTTTTATAAAAACTGCACTTTTCATTTTTTTGATATAGAGTTCGATTCTCCTGGCATGGGAGTAGGAGGTGGTTTCAATGGATAGGAACAATTCCCAATCGGAAGCTTTGGCAGTGAACCGATGGTTCCCATAGGAATGGATGTTGTGTTTCTCAATTCTGGACTCCAGGCTTTCCTGAGTGATTCCGGTATAAAACTTTCCTAATGAGGGACTGAAAAGGATATAGCAAAAATTCATATTCAAAATAAAAAAGAAAGGCTGGAAAAAATCCAGCCTTTGTGGGCCCACCTGGGCTCGAACCAGGGACTTTCTGATTATGAGTCAGATACTCTAACCAGCTGAGTTATAGGCCCAATATTTTTAACTCAAACTATAACGCGTCGAAAGAATAAAAGGCTTCAATTATGTAGCCCGAACGTTTTCGGAAATAAGCCAAAACTATGGTAAAAGTTAGCTAGTGACTTTTACTCTTGGTTTTGGGACTGCAATGTTACATATTTGAAAGGATATTCACAACCAAACTACTGGATGAAAAAAACACCCGATGCAGACTTTTTGATCTTTGATTTAGGCAATGTCATTATTGATATTGACTACGATCGTTCCCTTTCCCTTATTAGTCAGCATCTTCCATCCGATAAACATGAATTACTGGTTGATTTTTACAAAACAGACTTTCATAAAAATTTCGAAAGAGGACTTATAGATTCTTCTACCTTTCGGGATGAAGTTAGAGCCTATTTTCAGCAGAATTGGTCTGATGAACAGGTTGATTTCTTTTGGAATTCCTTATTGGGAACGATTCCGGTCGAAAGGCTAGCTTTGATAAAGAAAGTAAGACAAAATTATCAAGTAGGAGTATTGAGTAATACCAACCTAATTCATATTCATGCTGTAAATGATATTCTAATGCGGGATCATGGATTAGTCAATTTCGATCCGGTTTTTGATTGGGTATTTCTTAGTCATGAAATGGGATTAGCCAAGCCTCAAGTAGAAATCTACGAGAAAATGCTTACAGACTTGGGAACCGCACCGGAGAGAGTGGTATTTTTTGATGATTTAAAAGAAAATGTGGAAGGAGCCGCCGCACTTGGGATTCAAGCGATACAGGTTACAGGCCCTGAGGTGATTTTTGATTTTTTGAAGCATGTATAGTCCGAAAGAGTACCTAAAGCACGGTCTTTTTTTAGTATTAACAATTCTGGCATCTACCCTAGCTGGAGCAGAATGGGTCTACGGAAAATCCATCATGGTTTCCGGAGAAAATGCCTTGACTTGGGATTACTTCCTGAAGTCATTTGCTTATTCTATTCCATTTATTGGGATCTTATTAGTCCATGAATTAGGCCATCTATTCACCTCCATCCATCATAAAGTAAAATGTACTTTGCCATTTTTTATACCGGCTTGGTTTGGATTCATAGGAGCTCCTTCGATTGGTACATTGGGAGCAATTATCCGAATGAAGGGTTTTGTCAACTCAAGAAAAAAACTCTTTGATATTGGGGTAGCAGGACCTTTGGCTGGTTTTGTGGTCGCCATTGGAGTTTTGATTTATGGTTTTACTCATCTTCCTCCAACTGATTATATTTTAGAAATCCATCCCGAATATGCAGATCCTAATTTTCAGGGATATGAAGATGCTATTGATTTTGAATTGGGGCAAAACCTCCTTTTCTGGATGATGAGTGAAAGTTTAGCCGATCCTGAAAAGATGCCGGAAATGTCAGAAATTATCCATTACCCATTTTTATTTGCAGGATATTTGGCGCTTTTCTTCACCGCTTTGAACTTACTCCCAATTGGCCAACTGGATGGGGGGCATGTGATTTTTGGATTGTTTCCCAAATACCATAGGCAGATTTCTCTGGTTACGTTTTCAGCATTTTTGATGTATGCGGGACTTGGTATAATCAGCCCATATCATCCTGCCAATGAATTGTTTTTCCGTATCCCTCTTTACGTAGGTTTCCTTTACATCAGTTACCATAAATCAGGTCTCTCCGTTCAAAATAAGTTGGCCTTAGCTTTGGGGATTGCCGCTATTCAATATGCTTTGGTTTTTTTCCAACCCACTTGGCAAGGTTATCAAGGTTGGCTTTTATTTGCCTTTTTGTTGGGAAGAGTGATGGGGATTAGGCATCCGGAAGTTTCTGGATGTAAACCCCTGGATTTCAAGCGAAAATTAATCGGCTGGTTGGCAATATTGATTTTTGCACTCTGCTTTTCACCACAGCCCTTTATTTTCAACTAAATAAAAAACCCGGAATTTTCCGGGTTTATGCATTGAGGATTATAATTCTCTGTAAGCTAGTATTCCACCTAAAACATTTCGGACTTTTTCGTAGCCCTTGCTTTCAAGGAATTTTTTTGCGTTTCCGCTTCTGGCGCCACTTCTACAATGAATGATAATTTCTTGATCTTTTTTGTCTTCCAACTCATCTAACCGATGGGGAAGCTCTCCCAGAGGGATATTGACTGCACCAAGATTATCATCTTCATATTCCCATTCCTCACGGACGTCCAAGAAGACAAATTTGTCTCCCTTGTCTAGTCGCTCTTTGAGTTCTTTTACGTTGATATCTTCCATTTTACTTTACTAGGATTCGTATTGATTTTGGTCCTTGGGGGGTAATCAAATTGATGACATAAATCCCTGGGATCTGTTTGATAAAGTTAATGATTTCTCCTTGCGCATCCTGAATTCTTTCTGGGAAAATCTCCCTTCCAAAAGAATCAAAAACCCGAAGTTCCTGAAAATTGCCTTGAATGTGAAGATTGCTTTCAACGGGGTTAGGGAAATAACGGA
>JABXHZ010000316.1 GCA_013373335.1 Cyclobacteriaceae bacterium
ACCAGAATGGTGAAAAGCTCCAATCTTCCAAGAAGCATGATGAATGCCAAAAACACCTTCGCCGCAGGAGAGAAAAAGGCAAAATTATCAACTGGTCCAACATCTCCAATGGCAGGCCCAACATTCCCTAAACTTGTGGCTACTGCTCCCAAGGAAGTGGGTAAATCATAACCTAGTAAAGAAAGAACCAATGCTCCCAAAACAAATGTGAGCAAATAAATCAACAAGAAGTTCATGATATGGGTAATAATTCTTCCAGTTACCCGATCTCCATTGATCATCAAAGGAACCACAGCCCGTGGATGGATCAAGCGCTTAAATTCTAACCAAGAATTTTTTATGAAGGTCAAATGGCGGACAAATTTAATTCCACCGGCAGTGGAACCAGCGGAGCCTCCAATAAAAAGGAGCATAAAGAAAATAAATGTCAAACCTTGCCCGTATTGCGTATAATCATCTGTCACGTAACCAGTCGTAGTAACGAGCGAAACTACCTGAAAAAGTGATTTTCGAAAAGCTAATTCATAACTACCTCCATTGGCTGCAATTGGATAAAATACAATCACAGTGATAGCTAAAATAGCCAGGGTATACGTTTTAAACTCATCACTCTGAAAAACCCTTCTGAACTTTCCCAATAATCCAAAATAGATCACGGTAAAGTTGGTTCCGGCAAAAAACATGAAAAGAATGGCCACATATTGGATAAATGCCGAATCATAATGAGCCATGGATGCATTTTTTGTAGAAAAGCCTCCCGTGGCAAGAGTAGTCAATCCATGGTTAATTGCATCAAAGAAAGTCATGCCCCCTATCCAATATAAAATAGTAGCTGCAAGAGTCAGACCGACATAGACATACCAAAGTCGCTTGGCAGTCTCGGAAATTCTTGGATGCACTTTATCAGAAGTTGGCCCTGGAGATTCTGCCACAAATAATTCAATACCTCCAATTCCCAAAAGAGGAAAAATAGCAACCGTCAACACAATAATTCCCAAACCGCCTATCCATTGGGTCATACTCCTCCAAAAAAGTAAGCCTTTTGGCATTACTTCGATATCAGTCAAAATCGTTGCTCCAGTAGTAGTTAGACCAGATAGGGTTTCAAAAATTGCATCTTGGAAGGTTGGGATTTGATGACTCAACAAGAAAGGCAGCATTCCAAATAAGGCCATGAAGGTCCAACTCAAAGCTACAATCAAATACCCCTCCCGCTTTCTGATATTTTGGTCTTGCTTGGAAAAGGAAATAAATAGGATCATTCCTACCAATCCCGTGATCCCCATTGAAATGAGCAAAGGCCATGGATCCTCAGCGAAGTAAAAAGAAAAAATAACTGCCGGAAGCATGAGGAGGGCAATGAGCAACAAGAGTGCCCCCATGATTTTGGCAATTTCTTTAAAGTGAATCATGAATTAATGAAATAATTTATCCAAAGCAGCTTTAGCTTGCGGTAAGGCTAGAACAATTGCCTTGTCCTTCATCTGCATCTGAAACTCTCCATCCGGAATAAATACCTCTTCCCCACGGATTACACCTGCAACAATCGCTGTATCAGGAAAATGAAGATCCTTTAAAGGATAGCGGGTGAGTCTGTTGTTTTTGCAAACAGAGTATTGAATGAATTCTGCATCTACTCCATATATCCCAGAAACGGCCTCTACAGTCCCTTTTCTAAGAAAACGAGAGATCTCATTAGCTGCTACCAATTTTTTATTGATCAAGGAATCCACACCGATACTGTGAGAAATATGAATATACTCTCGGGTATCAACATGCGCGATAGTTTTATAGACACCGTGATTTTTTGCAGAAAGACTGGTAATAATATTGGTCTCAGAGGACTCAGTTAAGGCCAAAAAAGCATCCATCTGCTCCAAACCTTCCTCTATAAGTAATTCGATATTCTTATAATCTCCATTAATAATTAGCGTGTTTGGCAATTGTTCCGCAAGCCACTTACATCGCTCCTTATCACGATTAACTAATGTTACCCGATAATGATGCTCCAATCTCAAAGCAGTGGTCAAAGCCATATCATCACCTCCGATGATCATGATATTTTTAACTTCCCGCTTTTTCTGACCGATCAAATCCAAAATGCTTTCTGTGTGCTTTTTGGTGGAGATAAAAAATACGTGATCGTGATTTCGGATGATATTACTTCCTCTGGGAATAATCGTCTTTTGGTCTCTCAGGATTGCAATGATCCGGATATCATCAAAAATAGGATTGGACTTCATGTCCATAATCCGCTGATTGACTAAAGGATTACTATCATCCAAAGTAACCCCAACAATATTCAGTTTTCCACCTTCAAAATCAAAAACTTCCGTGAAGCTGGAATTT
This sequence comes from Cyclobacteriaceae bacterium, assembly GCA_013373335.1. Lineage (GTDB taxonomy): Bacteria > Bacteroidota > Bacteroidia > Cytophagales > Cyclobacteriaceae > Algoriphagus. Next base: position 2,350 of record JABXHZ010000316.1, read on the forward strand.
TGAATCATATTGAAAATCTCCTTGCTACAAAGCATGGTCGGAGAAATCAAATTATCAATACCAAGATTGTGGAAATATTGAACGTTTTCGCTGTTGAGATACGAGTGATTTCTTACCCGAGCCATCACCATCTTTGCTCCCAATTGTTTCGCTAAAACTGCTGCTACAATATTGGTTTTTTCAGAAGTTGTCACCGCCAAAAGCATGCTGGCATTGGTGACATTGGCTCGCTGCAACACTTCAATTGAAGTCGCATCACCCATTACTGTTAGGACATCTAATTTGGAAGAAACGTAATCTAAAACCTCCCGCTCTGTATCAATCAGTGTGATGTCCTTATTGTCATAACTTAATTGCTCGGCGAGGTGATATCCCATATCCCCTGCACCAGCAATTACAATGTGCATCCCCATATAATTTTTTCTGGTGATAAAACTGTAAACAAAAGTAATACCTTTCTAAATGGTTATCAGTATTTAACCGAAAAAATTGAATTTGGCCCCATGTGCCTTAAATCGAAAAAGAGGCGGATAATTTCAGTGGTCTCGGACTAATCTTCCAACAAGCGATCCGAGTCAGTTTCGGGAAGCTCCTCAACATCTTTCAATTTTCGTTGAATAACCCGCGTCCTTACTCCTACCAATTTATCCAAATCCGCATTGGCTTCTTGAAGTTTCTTTTGAGTCTTTTCGATCAAATCCCCGAACTTGGAAAACTCGGTCTTTACAGCACCCAAAATTTGCCATACTTCAGAGCTTCTTTTTTGGATAGCTAGGGTTTTAAATCCCATTTGAAGGCTATTCAAAATAGCTGAAAGTGTAGTTGGACCGGTCACTAATACTTTATAATCTTGCTGAAGCTGCTGAGCTAATCCAGGTTGACGAAGGATTTCTGCATAGAGGCTCTCCACAGGCAAAAATAAAATGGCAAAATCAGTAGTATAAGGCGGATTAAGATATTTAGACTGAATATCTTGGGCTGATTTCTTTACAGCTCGAATCAATTCCGCCCGATAATATTCTATCTCGGTAGGATTACCGGAGTCATAAGCATCGACCAAGCGAAGAAACGATTCTTGAGGAAATTTAGCATCAATAGGAAGGAGTACAGCCTCCTCATTTCCAGGCATCTTCACTGCGAATTCTACCCGCTCTCGATTTCCTTTGCCAACCGCTGCATTAGTTAAATATTGTTCAGGAGAAAGCATATTTTCCAATAAGGCCTGCAATTGATATTCACCTAAAACTCCACGGCTTTTTACATTGCTCAATACTCGCTTCAAATCCCCTACTCCATTTGCCAAATGCTGCATTTCACCGAGGCCTTTTTGCACGGCCTGAAGTTGTTTGCTCACCATTTCAAAAGATTGCCCCAAGCGTGCCTCAAGAGTTTTTTGAAGCTTTTCATCAACGGTTTCCCTGATTTTTTCTAAACGTAACTCAGTTGTCTTTTGAAGTTCTTCGTGCTTCTTATTCAGAGCATCGAATTTTTCCCGCTGTAATTCGTTGAAATCCCGCACGTTTCTTCGAAATACTTCTCCAAAATCCTTTAAAGCATTTTGCTGATCTTGAGAGCTATTCCTCAGTGAATCAAAGACTAATCTAAACTGTGCCAATAAATCTTGCCGGCTTTCTTTTCGGCCTTCCAATAGGGAATGCGAAAGTTCTTCCTTAAGCGCTTGAATATCTTTTTTCTGACCTTTTCCAAAAAGATTTAGAAACAAAAAAACAAAAAGCACTAATTGAAAAAACAAGACTACATACAATAAAGCATCAGTTGTCATAGGTCATAAAGTTTGGCTCATCAAGGTACTTTTTTCGAACCTCTACCCCCAAAAATGAAAGGTATTTTGAGACAGATTCTGTCGGGATTTCTTCCATTGGAACATGACCAACCCCATCGAATACGACCAAATTTGAACCAGGAATGGCTTTTTCTAAAGAGTAAGCATTAGAAACCGAAATCCAGGAATCTTCTTTTCCCCACATGATTAAGGTCGGCATGGTTAATCTTTCAAAATCTATATCTGAATTTCGAGGTCCTTTCAATCGATCCAAAGTAGCCTGTCGGTTTCCTTCCCGAAGCATTAATTCAAAATAACGATCAATGGTGGACTGTTTGATTTTTGATTCATCACCATAGACCTGTTTCAAATTCATCCCAAACAAAAACTTTGGGGTGCATTTCAGTAATACTTTAGAAAAAACGGGGTTTTCAGCTATTTGGAAAATCAAAGGTCTTCCGGGGTTTTGCGAAGGTGAACCACCTTCTAGAGACCTCGGAGCAATCCGGGGAGCTCCGGAAGAGTCGATTAAATTTAGAGAAAGAACTTGGTCAGGCCTCGTACTTGCTACTTGAAGTGCTACTGCCCCTCCCATTGAATTACCCGCTAGATGAAAACGGGAAATGTTTAATTTTTCTGCCAAGCGAAGAATAAATTGACTGTAATCCATAATGGAATAGCGCTGCAAATCATCAGGGCCAGTCAAACCATGACCCGGCAAATCCACTGAAATTGTCAAAAAGTAAGGACTGAGTTCCCTTTGCCATTCATCCCAGGTATGTAAAGATGAAAAACTACCATGGATCAAAATAATCGGAACGCCTTCTCCCATGAAGCGAACATGCATATTGACTCCATCTACTTCAATAAAATGGGACTCAGGAGTGCTGTATTTTTTGACGATTTGTTCTTCGGGAATATCCCTTCTAAATAGAAGTAGAAGAAAAAATACAAGGGAAAGCATAATCCCCGCACTTATTTTTAAAAGAAGTTTGAACCAACGCATAGGTTTTAAATTGGAGTCTAGATATTTTGTTTAAACGATAACAAAAATTCTTCCTAAAAGGCTATTTTGCCAAAAAAGGATTTTGTCGGGATTAAAAAAAATAATTGAAAAATTAGGTCCAGGACCCCTTGTTGCGGCAGCATTTATCGGTCCAGGAACAGTAATGGTCTGTACTTCGGCAGGCTTTGATTATGGCTATAATCTGCTTTGGGCTGTAGGTCTATCGATTTTGATTACTGTTATTCTTCAAGAAATTGCAGGAAGAATTGGAATTGCAACCGGAAAAGATCTTGGAGAATTAATAAGGTCACAGGATAGTATGTGGCTATTTAAAGGCATCCAAATTTTGCTAGTTTTTGGAGCAATTATAATTGGAAATATCGCCTACGAATCAGGTAACCTAACAGGTGCAAGATTAGGATTAGAGGTCTTTTTTCAATTTCCAAAATGGCAAGTAGCGGGCCTTTCAATAGAGACCGGCAACTTAATTATTGGTCTTTTGGCCTTGTTCCTCCTATGGTTTGCAAATTACCAATTGATAGAACGGATTTTAATTTTTTTGGTCATAGG
>JABXHZ010000234.1 GCA_013373335.1 Cyclobacteriaceae bacterium
AATGGCGTTCAGGATTTGTTTTGCTTTCCATTCCCCATGGTTTTCCTGCAAAAATTTCAGGCTGTGGTCCTTCATCTCCTACAACCAACCAATCGGTACATACTACTCCATCATAGCCATAGGTATTTCGAAGCAAATCTGTAATCAGATATTTAGAATATCCGTTAGCCACGCTATCTTGACCAAACGAAATTGTATAATACGGCATGACAGCAGTGGCCGATTTGGTAGGTCCTGATAGTTGAAAAGCTCCCTCAGTAAAAGGCACTAAATGCTCTTCAAAATTATTTCCAGGGTAAACGGCAAATTTTCCATAGGCAAAATGGCCATCACGGCCCCCTTCCTCAGGACCACCGCTAGGCCAATGTTTCACCATGGCATTGACACTATGATAACCCCAACCATCTGAAATTTCATTTTCTCCTTTGGAGGTCTGAAAACCATCTACATATGCTCTCGCCATATCTGCCGAAAGCCTGGAGTCTTCCCCGAAAGTACCCTTAATTCGATTCCAACGTGGTTCGGTTCCCAAATCAATTTGTGGAGAAAGGGCAGTTGTAATACCTAGAGCTCGATATTCCATAGAAGCTACTTCCCCAAATCGCTTCACTAATTGGGGATCAAAGGTGGCTGCCAAACCTAAAGACTCAGGCCACATAGAAATCTGACCTCCCGAACCCGCATTGTACTCAGTACTTGCCACAGGACCATGTCGGGGATCAGAACTGTTGTTGGCGGGAATACCCAATGACAATCCCTCCACAAATGCCTGAACATTATTATTCCATTCAGCGGCAATCTTTGGACTTTCTACACTAGTGATCAACACATGACGAAGGTTATCCTCTTCTAAAAACTTTTTTTGCTGATCGGAAATACTGGAAGTAGGCATTCCACTTTCAGTGATTGACTTTCCTCCATAGGTCCCGGCCCCAAAACCTTGGGGATTTGCTGGAATTGACTGATGCGAACTATAAAGCATCAAACCTGCTATTTGCTCCTTGGACATTTTTGACGCTAGGTCTTTTGCTCTTTCTTGTGTAGTCAATCGCCAATCTTCATAAGCATCCAAGCTCCCATTTTTATTTAAATCTTTAAAATAAAGGCCGTTCTCTTGAATCAATTGAATTCCCGAAGTTTTTGAATAGCCCAACGAAGAACCCTGAGATTGGGTCAAAATCACGATATCTGAACCAATACTTATTTCCTCAGTTTTATTTTGGTCACAAGCAAAGAAAATAAAAGCGGATGCCAGAGTCAGGATTTTGGAATTGTAGATTTTCATGGAAGTTTCATCTAAGTGTGAAAAAGCAATCGAAAAGAAATATCCGTATTTATTGTCTCAAAATGAAAAAATAGAGCTCCTTATCATCAAAAATCACCGAATTTCAGTTATTTAGCTCCACAATTTTGATAAATAGCTAATTTGGAAAAAATTTCTAATTCATGAATACTATCCTAAACCTAAAAAACCTACGAGCCTTTCTACTAATCCTAGTGGTAGGAGGGTTGTTTTTTTCTTCCTGTTCAAACAAACGAAAAGGAAATCCAAAAGTCTTAGTATTTCATAAAACAGCAGGATACCATCACGAATCTATTCCTGATGGAATAGCAGCCATTGAAAAACTGGGCGCTGAAAATGGATTCGATGTAGATGCTACCGAAAATGCGGAAGATATTAATGAGGAAAATTTAGAAAAATACGCTGCAGTTATTTGGCTCAGCACGACTGGAGATGTCCTCAACCATTATCAAGAAGCTGATTTCGAACGCTATATTCAGTCTGGGGGTGGTTATGTTGGAATCCATGCCGCTGCTGACACTGAATACGATTGGGGATGGTATGGTAAGCTTGTAGGCGGTTATTTTGCCGATCACCCAGGAATCAATGATCCTAATCCTAATGTTCAGCCTGGAGTAGTTCATAAAAGTGGGGTAAAACATCCATCTGTTGATTTTTTACCTGATCCATGGGAGCGAACAGATGAATGGTATTCTTATAAAAAAGTAAATCCTCAAACCACCAAACTGTTGATGCTGGACGAAGCTTCCTACCAAGGAGGAATGGATATGGGCGAGCACCCGATCGCCTGGTATCATGATTATGATGGTGGCCGTGCATTTTATACGGGCGGAGGACATACTTCGGAGTCTTTTCAGGAAGAAAACTTCCTAAAGCACTTATTAGCCGGAATTCAATATGCCATTGGTGATAATTTGAAATTGAATTACTCCAAAGCCAGACAAAAGCGAGTTCCTGAAGAAAACCGTTTCACGAAAACAATGCTTTCGGTTGGTAAATTCACCGAACCGACTGAATTGACGGTTTTGCCTAATTTGGACATTTTAATTTCACAGCGAAGAGGTGAGATTATGTATTGGAATGAGGCTGAGCAAAGCCTTCAGGAAGTAGCCAAATTGGATGTTTATTGGCAAAGTGGAGTACGAGGAGTCAATGCTGAAGAAGGATTGATGGGTATCCAAAAGGATCCAAATTACGCCTCTAACAATTTTGTATTTGTATACTACTCTCCTGCAGGAGACGAAGAAATCAATCGACTTTCCAGATTTGTATTCAAAGATGGTGTTTGGGACATGGATTCCGAAACAGTCATTTTGGACATACCATCAGATCGATATATCTGCTGTCATACAGGTGGTTCAATTGCCTTTGATAAGGATGGGAACCTCTTCCTTTCATTAGGGGATAATTCTACACCATTCAATCAAAATGACTCTCGCTATACGCTAAATGGATATGCACCTTTGGATGCTAGAGATGGTCGCAAGCAATGGGATGCCAGAAGAAGTTCAGGAAACGCCAATGATCTCCGAGGTAAGATCCTAAGAATCAAAGTAGCCGAAGATGGAAGCTATACTATCCCTGAAGGAAACCTTTACGCTCCAGGAACTGAAGGAACTAGACCTGAAATCTACGTACAAGGTAACAGAAACCCATATCGGATTTCAGTTGACCAAAAAACAGGGTTCCTTTATTGGGGTGAAGTTGGGCCAGATGCCCGAGCAGACTCCATGGATGTCAAAGGTCCTAAAGGTTATGATGAGGTCAATCAAGCTCGTCAAGCAGGTAATTTCGGATGGCCATATTTTGTAGGAAATAATTATGCCTACCGAGAATTCAATTATGAAACCGGTCAAACGGGTCCTGCCTTTGATCCGGCTGGCCCTGTAAATAATTCTCCAAACAACACGGGAATAAAGACCTTACCTCCTGCCCAGCCGGCATTTATTTGGTATCCTTATGATAAATCTCCGGATTTTCCTCAAGTAGGAACTGGAGGAAGAAATGCCATGGCTGGACCTGTTTACTATTCGGATTTATACCCTGCAGACACGAGATTCCCAGATTATTTTGATGGCAAACTCTTCATCTATGATTGGATTCGAGGTTGGATTAAAGTCGTCACCATGGAAGAAAATGGAGACTTCTCTAAAATGGAGCCATTTATGGCTGGAACCAAGTTCAATTCCCTCATCGACATGGAAATGGGACCTGATGGTAAAATGTACATTTTGGAATATGGTACCGGATGGTTCACCAAGAATGTAGATTCAGGACTATCTAGAATTGATTTTAATGGTGGAAACCGAGCTCCGATTGTCACAGAAGTTACATCTGATAAGAATTCTGGAGTTTTACCTCTTACAGTTACTTTCTCGGCGAAGGCTACTGATCCCGAAGGTGACCCAATTTCTTATACTTGGAATTTGGGCAATGGAAAAACAGAAACTACAACAGAACCTAAACTGACTACTACTTTCGATCAAATTGGTGAGTACGAAGTAACTGTCAGTGCATCCGACCCTTCAGGTTTGGCAGGTGAAAGTCCCAAGGCCATTGTATATGCTGGAAATAGTGCTCCTGAAGTAAGCATCACTGTTCAAGGAAATCAATCATTCTACTTCCCTGGAAAGCGTGTTACTTACCAAGTAAATGTGACAGATGAAGATCATTCTACAGATGATTTGAGTAAACTTTATGTTGCTGCGGATTACATTGAAGGATTTGATCAAGCCGAAGCCGACATGGGGCATAAGATAATGAGTGAAGCAATGACCGGAAAAGCCCTTGTACAATCCCTAACCTGTAAAACTTGCCATAAGGAAAATGAAGCCTCTATCGGTCCTGCTTACACTGCGGTTGCAGCAAAATATAGAACCCGTGATCGAGGTTATTTGATGGATAAGATTAAAAACGGAGGAGGCGGCGTCTGGGGAGAAACCGCAATGCCGGCTAATCCTGATATCAAGGATTCTGATTTGAATGCCTTGATCGCATACATATTCTCCCTCAAAGGAGAACAAAAGCCTAGCCTTCCAGCACAAGGAACTCTGGATCCGACTATGGGTAAAACTCTTTCTCCAACTGGAGCTTTGATGATTAATGCATCCTATTCAGATGAAGGTGGAACGAATATTAAGCCTCTTACTGGAAGTGCTTCACTTGTATTAATGTCTAATAGCATGGATGCTGGAATGGCAGCCGATTTTGAGGGCTATTCAAGCATGGCGTTTGGTGGTAGAAATTTATTAATGGTACCAAAAGAAAAAGGACATTTCTCACTACCTGCGTTTGATTTGACTGGTATTGGATCATTGACTTTGACAGTCGCATCTCAAGAGCCAATCACTACCCCGGTAGATTTTGAAATTCGTTTGGGAAGCCCAACAGGTGAACTTGTGGGTTCTGGAACTTACACACAGGGGCAAACTGAAAAGGACCCTACTATGCCGGTAATGTATGGTCAAGCAAACATCCCAATGACCGGTGAAGTCGGAAATGGAAAGCAAAAAATCTACATTGTGAGTATACCTCAAAATTCAGATTTTGGAAACTTTATCATCGCGGG
>JABXHZ010000010.1 GCA_013373335.1 Cyclobacteriaceae bacterium
GCAGATTTTCTGGCTGGTGTGGCAATATGTTTTTTCGTTCGATGAGGTGCATCAGGAAGGGAGAAAAACAATTCATGAAAACGAATTAACATGCCTTCCATGGCCTCACCAGCATAATTTGTCCCAACCAAAAACGCTTCCTCAAGGGAAGAATGGTTTTTGTAAAACCAGGAAAAAAAGTGGATAAAATACAAGGTGTCAATGTCATTGAATGTCCGATGCTTAAAATTCAAAAATGCTTTAAGATCGGAATCCTGGTGATTTAACATAAAATCATGAGGCGCATGATCCATCATCTCCATTAACTCCAGACATTTTGAAATAATGGTTTTTCGCTGTCCCCAAGCTAGGATGGCTGCAAAAAAGCCCGAAATCTCAATGTCTTGTTTTTTCTGATATAAGTGGGGAATGGAAATAGGATCATTCGGAATAAATCCCGGTTGATTGTATTGCTCTACTTTTTCGTCCAGAAATCCTTTTAAATCCTGCATTGAATCACAAGGCAACTTCTACCTCTCCACCCTGGGTACCATCAAACCATTTAAAAAAAAGCTGATTCTCATTCTTTTCCGAAACATGCCAATCGAAGCATTTAATGGTTGTGAGCGATCTCAAGCTGTCATCATCAGGATTGTACAAACAAATATCAAAATCAGGAAGTTGCTTGGGGTCCGTGCTATTCCATTTTTCAAGAATAAAGCCCTCTTCGAACACACGAACCTTATTCCCAAAGACAAAATCCGATAAGACACTAGGCACACCATCCATTCTTCTTAAACGAAAACCAGAAGGACCAAACATAATTGTTTTGACCAATTTGGCTTCCAAAAGTCCATTGGAATGAGGTAAGGTTTCCCAATCACTTTCTTTCAATATCACCTTGCGCCCTTCCGGCTTAATTCGTGTCAATATCTTGGAGAGTTGAGAAAAAAGCCAAGTCAATCCAATGAACAATAATCCAAAACTTGCCAGGATGGGATAAGAAACTATAAAAATCAGATTCCAGATAAAGCGGAATACGTGATGGAAAAACAATTGAAACTTATTCATGGGACTACTCTAGGTAACAAAGGTACCCTAGCTACGCTACAATGACAAACGAGTGCTAAATCAATCCAAGGGAATAGCTAAGGAAAAGCCATTTGGGCCTAATGCCAAATTCTCAAAAATTCCAGGAAGTTCTTGCGCATGTTGATGGTGAACACTATACATAATTCCATCAAAAAGCAATAAGAATGCCCCTTGAAGTATGATCGATTTCCCAAAACCCTGAAGTTTTAAATTGGACTTTCGAAGACCTCTCTCTTTTAAATAAAGTCCACCGGCCATGTAGGCAACATCCAAAGCAGCATTGACCAAAAGAATTTTTTCAATGCTATGTTGTGCTTCCAAGGTCTCTAAAAACCCTAGATCTCCTGGATTCTGTGTGGCTTGCCAATACCCAAAACCCGCTATCAAAAGATTGACAGAATTCCAATACAGATTCATTTGATGAAAAGCCTTCACTTCTCCTGTCGTCTGACCCGCCGCAATACCTCCCCACACCATATTTCCAATGGCCCAAGACCCGAGAATCAACATTCCTTTTCGATTGTAATCTAACCGAAGACCATTAAAATCAGATAACTCCTGAGTTGTTTGAGCGAAAAGTTCTGGTGAAAGAACTACTGAAAAAATCACCGCAAGGAAGAAGATTACCTGTTTTTGATTCATACAATCTTGAACTTGAAAGCTTGGGTTTGGTTCGAAAAAAAGCCCGATTTAAAACCGGGCTTCAATTTTTCAATATTAGTAAGTGACTTCAACAGGAAAGCGGGAATTAACCGCTTTTAACTGCTCATAGGCAGCTTGAGAAAGCTTAATTAGCAATTTGGAGTTGTCCCCGGTTTCTGGTAAAACTCCAACTACACGAGCGAAAATCGTAATGTCATTTTCTTCATTTCTGACACGCATAATTGTCCCAACTGGAGCAGTTCTGTGCAAAACCAGATATTTCTTATGTCCTCCGGTACCAGCAATTACCTCTGCTTGTCCCAATTCGGAGATATTCTTAAATCCTCCTGAGCTAGCTCCATCCGGTACCTGATGCATTTCCTCTAGAGAAGTAGCAACTTTAGGTTCGCCGACGATCGGTACATTCGAAGGTCCTGGCTCTGCACGTCCTACCTTCAACACTTGACCAACCTTCAAATTATTCGAACTAAGTCCGTTCCAGGTGATGAGGTCTTCTATGGGAGCATTGTATTGGTTGGCAATGGAAAATAAGGTTTCGCCAGATCGAACTTCATGTGAAATCCAATCCCCAGGTACAATTGGAGTAGCATTAGAGGTAGCAGAAACAGCAGGTTTAGGTTCTGAAACAGGCTTTTCTTTAGCCACTTTTTCAATTTTCTTTACCTCTTCCTTCGGGGCTTCAGCTTTTACCACTGGATTTTTTGCAACCTCATTTTTGGGAGATTCTTGAACAGTTGTAGTTGTTGGAGCAGGTTCTTTTACGGTTGCAAGCGGTGCTGGCTCACTTACTTCTTTCCTGATAATTAAAGCTTGCCCTACACTTAAATCATTTCCTCTTAGATTATTCCACTGCTTCAATTCATCCACAGAGACTCCATATTTTTTTGAAATGGCAAACAAGGTTTCACCAGAAGCAACTTTATGTAAGTCCGAACCTTCGGGAACAGTTGCTTCACTGATATAAGGTATTCGTATTTGTTGACCTATCTTCAGACCGCTTTTGAGGTTTTCATTTGACTTTACAATATCTCCAACGGGAGTTTTATATCTCCTTGATATAGCAAAGAGCGTTTCTTTCGCCTCCACTTCATGAATTACAAAATTTTGACCTCCAATTTTTTCTGTTCGAAGGGAATCCAATCCAGTAGCTGAAAAAGCTCCCCAAGAGGTCAATGAAATAATAGTCGTCAAGGTCAGAAATTTGGGCAATCGCATAGTTTTAATTGAAGTTGAATCCAAGGATAAATCAAACACTTACCAAGTATCAAGAATTATGCTAAAGAAAATTTCGGGGAATCAAATTCCAGCTCGGATATAAGTATTTTTTCACGAAATACATCTTTTGAAAAGCTTTCATCGTGGAAATTCATTGAAAAAGGTATCTTGCTATATGAGTCGAATTATCTTACTATTCATTTTCTTTCTAGGAGTATTGAGTATTCCCGCACAGGCACAAAAGCCACAAGTCGAAAGAGTATACACTTTTAAAATCGATCGGGATATTGACCCGGCTATGAACAGAAGGGTACAACTAGCTTTAGAAAAGGCTGAAGAAGAGGAAGCGGATTTGATCATTATTGAAATGGATACTTATGGAGGAGCCGTAAATGATGCAGATGATATTCGAACCATGATTCTAGAATCACCCATTCCGGTTTATACCTTCATAAACAAAGATGCAGCTTCAGCAGGAGCTTTAATTTCCATAGCCAGCGATAGCATTTACATGGCACCAGGTTCGAGCATAGGAGCCGCAACTGTAGTCAGTGGTGTGGATGGTGCGGCTGCGCCCGATAAATATCAATCCTACATGCGCTCCATGATGAGAAGTACAGCTGAAGCGTCAAAAAGGGATCCAAAAATCGCAGAAGCGATGGTTGATGAAAACATCGAGATAGAAGGAATAAGTGAAAAGGGATCCGTGTTGACATTTTCTGTTTCTGAGGCCATCAAATATGGATTTTGTGAGGGAGAATATCGATCCATTGATGACATTCTAGCTGCCCAGGGTATAGAAGATGCAGAAATTATTTCCTATGAGGTTTCGGGAACGGAACAAATCATTTCCTTTTTCCTTAACCCAGCCATTTCTGGAATTTTAATCCTAATCATTATAGGCGGGATTTATTTCGAACTCCAGACACCTGGAGTGGGATTCCCATTGGCCGCTTCTATCATTGCCACGATTTTATACTTTATCCCCTACTACCTGAATGGGATGGCAGAGAATTGGGAAATGATCGTGTTCATCGTGGGTGTGATTTTGTTGGCCATAGAATTATTTGTAATTCCAGGTTTCGGAATATTTGGGATTCTAGGAATCATCGGAATTTTCGCAGGCTTAGTATTGGGAATGCTCCCCAATCAAAA